>NZ_JBFAQU010000019.1:0-115650 GCF_040678915.1 Micromonospora sp. NPDC049257 | reverse complement strand
CACCGAACAACGCGTCGAACCGGTGCTTCTCCACCGCGTCCAACAACACCGGCGTCTGGATCCGGTTCCGCATCCCGTCACCGGACTCGCGGACCAGGCCCCGGGTGAGCGCCTCCGGGACACTCGCCACGATGAGGTGCAGACCCAACTCGGTCACCCGCTGGTCGCGGTAGTCGAGCACCTCGGGGAAGTTGTGCCCGGTGTCGACGTGCATCACCGGAAACGGGATGCCGGCCGGGGCGAACGCCTTCTGCGCCAGGCGCAGCATCACGATCGAGTCCTTGCCACCGGAGAAGAGCAGCACCGGCCGCTCCATCTCGGCGACCACCTCACGCATCACGAAGATGCTCTCCGCCTCCAGTTCGTCGAGCTGGGAGACCTGGTACGCAGCCGATCCGCTGCTCATCTCGGGTCCTTTCCGGGGTGGGGGACGGGGGAACCGGACGGGACCGCCGTGCCGGCCAGCTGCCGTCGCAGCGCGGCCAGCAGCGGCCCGGCCAGCTCGTCGCGACAGACCAGCAGGTCGGGCAGCCGGGGGTCCGCCTCGTTGTAGGTCAGCGGGGAACCGTCGATGCGGGACGCGTGCAACCCGGCGGCCGTGGCCACCGCCACCGGTGCGGCGGAGTCCCACTCGTACTGGCCGCCGGCGTGGATGTAGGCGTCCACCTCACCGGTCACCACCGCCGCGATCTTCGCCCCCGCCGAACCCATCGGCACCAGTTCCGCGCCGACCTCCTCGGCCAGCGCGGCCAGGAACGCGGGGGGACGGCTGCGGCTGGCCGCGAGCCGGATCACCCCGCCAGGCGGGGGCGGCGGTGCGGTGGGATCGTCGGTGGCCAGCACCCGACTCTGCGCCGGCAACCCGACCGCCCCGGCGACCAACCCGTGCGGGGTGGCCGCGTCGCGGGCCCAGAGCGCCACGTGCACCGCCCAGTCGGCACGCCCCGGCTCGGAGAACTCCCGGGTGCCGTCCAACGGGTCGACGATCCACACCCGGTCGGCGGTCCGGCGGGACACCGGGTCCCCGCCGTCGACCAGCCGCGAGCCCTCGTCCTCCTCGGACAACACCGCGTCGGCGGGCCGCCACCGGGCCAGCTCGGCCCGGAGGAAGTCGTGCGACGCCCGGTCACCGGCGGCCTTCAACGCGGCGGGATCGGCGTGACCGTGGGTGGCACGTACCCGGAGCAGCAGTTCACCGGCGAGGACGGCGAGCCGGCGGGCGAGCGCCGCGTCGGATTCGGCGATGGTGGGGTCAACCATGGCAACTCCTCGACCTGTCGGGAACGGGCGTGGTGCGGGTGCGGTGCCGGGCGCGGCTGGTCACTGGATCGCCCGACGGTTGAAGCAGCGGACACTGACCCAGGTCAGCACGACGGCCACCCCGGTCAGCACGGTCAGGCACACCCACCCCGGCAGGTGCGGCACGCCGGGCAGCAACGCCCCGCGCACCCCCTCCGAGACGTACGTCATCGGGTTGAGCGCGGTGACCACCTGGTACCAGGGCACCGACGACAGCCGGGGCCACGGGTAGTGGATGCAGCCGGTCCAGATGATCGGGGTGAGGATCACCGAGAAGGTCACGTTGATCCGCTGCACCGGCAGGGTGGTGGCCAGGCTCATCCCGATCGCCCCGCCGATCCACGCCCCGAGCAGCGCCACCACGAACGCCAGCGGCAGCCCCGCCGGCCGCCACGGCGCGGAACCGACCATCAGCGCCCCGAGCGGATAGATCAGCACGGCCGCGAGCAGCCCCCGGATGGTGGCGATCACCAGCTTGCCGATCGCGACGTACCCGGTCGGCAGCGGCGCCATCAACCGGTCCTCGATCTCCATGGTGAAGCCGAACTCCTTCACCAGCGGCAGGGCCACGCTCTGCAACGCGGTGGTGAGAGCGGCCAGCGCGATGATGCCGGGCAGGAAGACGTCGGCGAAGCCGCGCCCGACGAGGCCCTGGCTGCCCAGGACGGTGTCGAAGACGAAGAGCATGAACAGCGGCGTCAACCCGACCTGCACCAGGATGACCCACAGTTCCCGGCCGGTGACCATCAGGTCGCGGCGCAGCACCGCGGCGAACACCCGCCCGGTGCCGGGGCGGGAGCGCGGCTGGGTGGCCGGGCGCAGTGGGGTCGGGGTGTCGAGAGCGGTCACCTCGGTTGCCTTCCGGTGAGTTCGATGAAGACGTCCTCCAGGCTGGGTTCGCTGATGTCGACCGCGTTGACCGCCGCCGACCGGGCGGCCAGCGCGGCCACCGCCGGGCCGAGCAGGGTGGCGGCATCGCCGGCCAGGTGCAGGCGGATGCGCAGCCGGCCCCGGCCGCCGTTGCCCGCAGCGCCGCCGCCGCGCCCCAGCAGACCCGCCCCGGCCAGGGCGGCCAACCGGCCGCCACCGGGCCGCCCACCACCACCGGCGGCGAGCGCGGCCAACATCGCGGCACCACCCGCACCGACACCGGCCAGCCCGCCCGGTCGCCCGCCGGGCGGGCCGGTCGGCGTCGCCAGCCGTTCCGCCTTGCGTACGCCGGTCAGCTCGCCCAGGGCGGCGCAGAGCGCGTCCGGGTCGTCCCCGCCGGCCGGGGTGACCGTGAGGTCGAGCAGCGCGTCCCCGGCCAGGCCCCGGACCAGGTTGGTGGGGGTGTCGAGGGTGAGCAGCCGGCCGTGGTCGACGATGCCGACCCGGTCGACCACCCGGGCCGCCTCGTTCATCGCGTGGGTGGTCAGCACGATCGCCACCCCGCGGGCCCGCAGCTCGCGCAGCTGCCCCCAGATCAACAGGCGGGTCTGCGGGTCGAGGGCGTTGGTCGGCTCGTCGAGGAAGAGCACCGTCGGCTCGTGGGTCAGCGCCCGGGCGATCATCAACCGCTGCGCCATCCCGCCCGAGTACGCCTCGATCCGCCGGTCGGCCCGTTCGGTGAGACCGAACCGCTCCAGCAACTCCGCGGCGCGGGCCTGCGCCTCCCGACGTCGTACCCCGTGGTAGGTGGCGTGGTAGACCAGGTTCTGCCGGGGGGTCAGGGCCCGGTCCAGGTTGTTGTGCTGCGGCACCACGGCCAGCTGGGCGCGGGCGGCGGCCGGGTCCCGGCCCACGTCGACCCCACCGACCACCACCCGGCCGCCGGTGGCCCGCAGCCGGGTGGTCAGGATGCCGACGGTGGTGGACTTGCCGGCCCCGTTCGGCCCGAACAGCCCGAAGATCTCGCCCGGCGCGACGGTGAACGACAGCCCGTCCACCGCGTTGGTGTCCGCGCGGGGATAACGCTTGACGAGGTCGTCGACCTCGACCACTGCCGGCCCGTCTCTGCTGGGCATCTCAACTCCTGTCCTGTGGGGTGCGGGTACCGACCCCGGCCGGCGGGTGGTGCCGTCAGCAGCCGGGGCCGGTGGTGGTGCCGTCAGCCGCCGGAGGGCTGGGGGTGCGCGGCGAAGAACCGCCAGATGGTGTCGGTGGCGTTCAGCGCGGTGGAGGGGGGATCGAGGTCGAGCAGTTTCTCCGCCCGGGGCGGGTTGGGCCGTCCGCCGGGCCACTGGTGTCCCGCGTCGGCGACGGTGATCAGCTCGACGGCGCGGCCCTGGGCGCAGTTCGCCGTCGTGCGGGTGACCGGCCCGTCGGTGGTCACCTTCGGTGCGCCACAGGAGTCGACGGAGCGCCAGCGGGCGGCCAGTTCGGTGGTGGGCGGACCGTCGATCTTGACCGGGTTGCGGCCGGTGCCGCCGTTGTCCCGGCGGCCGGGGCCACCGGCGTACGGCATGGTCTGGTCCTGGCGGCCGTGGATGTGCAGCACCGAGACCGGTTTCGGATCGGCGCACTGCCCGGTGAGGGTGCTGGCCACCGCGCCGATCGCGGCGAACGTCGTGGTGTCGCAGACCAGCTTGTACGCCAGCAGCCCGCCGTTGGAGATCCCGGTGACGTAGCGGCGGGCCGGGTCGACCGGCAGCTCCCGGCCGACGGTGGTGACCAGTTCGGTGATGAAGCCGACGTCGTCGACGCCCTCCCGGGCGGGTGCGCCGCAGCACTGTGGACCGATGGCCCAGGCCCGGTTCAGCCCGTCCGGGAACAGCACCAGGAAGCCGTCCCGGTCGGCCTGGGCCGTCCAGCCGTACGCCTGCTCGGCCTGCTCGCCGGTGCCGGCCGCGCCGTGCAGCATCACCACCAGCGGGACCGGCCCGCTGAGGTCGGCCGAGGCGGGCCGGTAGAGCCGGTAGCTGCGTTCCCGCCCGTCCACGGTGATGGTGTGCGTGGAGCTGCCGACGGCGACGTCCGGCCGGGCGTCGGCGGAGGGTGCGGCGCTGGCGGGCGGGGTGGTGCCGCCGGTGGGCGTGGCGTCCTCGCGGCGGGGGCTGCATCCGGCGGGGGCGGTCAGCGCGACGAGCAGGGCGAGCGCCCCCACGAGCCGACGAGCCGACCGGCCCGGCCGGGCGGAGTGCTGCCCGACTTCAGGGCGAAAAACGGTAAAAGGCATCATATCAATACTTTCGCCCGGGAATGTTCGAGCAACGTCAGGGACGCGCCAGGATTGGGCAAGGGACGGCGGAGGCCGCCGGCCCGGCGACGACGCGGTCACCGGGCCGACGCCTCAGCTCAGTAGCCCCGGAGCCGGAGCAGTTCCCAACCACCCTCGGGGACGTCGTCGGTCGGGTCCGCCCGCAGGTTCATCGGGTTCGCCATCCCCAGATAGAGGGTGGGACCGTCGGCGACCATGTTGCGGATGCCGTAGTTCAGGTAGTTGCCCAACCCGGTGTTGTCCACCGTCGTCGCCGGCTTCGTCGGCGACGAGAAGGCGTACAGGTCACCGCCGTAGACCGCCTCCGGCAGGGCACTGGAGCGCATCCCGGCCGCGTCCATCGGCGCCCGGGCCAGGTCGTCGGCCAACGCCGGTGACAGGCCCAACTCGGCGGCGGTCTCCTTGCCCAGCTCCTTGGCCAGGTAGCTCCAGTCCATCGTGCCGACGTACAGCTTCCCGCCGGCCACCACCATCTTCCAGGTGTAGTTGTTGTACGGGTTACCGAAACCGGGCGGGCCGAACTTCGGCGTCTGGTGCGTCGGCTGCAACGCCCACGCCCCGACCCCGTTGTTGGCCGCCGGGTCGAACGCGGGCAGCTCGGTCGCGCCGTACAGCAGCTCGACCTTCTCGAAGTGGGAGCCGAAGTTGCGGCCCCGGTAGATGCTGATCGACCGCTGGGTGTTCTGGATGGTGGCCTGCGCCGCCGCCTCGTCCACCGGCGGGTAGGTCGACATGTGCACCGTGGTCGCCTTCATCGGCACGTGCATCGTGCCCCAGTACAGGAAACCGCCGTAGGAGGCCAGGCCACCCAGGGCGTACGCGCGGGCCACCACCGGGTCCGGCTCGTACTCCGACACGTTCCACACCTGCTGCCAGCCGTCGGCGTCCTCCGGGTTGAGCCCCGGGGCGCCCGAGGCCAGCAGCGGGCTCATCCAGACCGCGGCGATGCTCGGCGGCGGGGCGGCCGAACCAGCCGTCGGGCCGGCCAGCTCGGCGTCGGAGCCCGGCCAGGTGGTGACGAACAGCCGCCCCTGGTGGACGGTGAGGTCGGCGGCCTGCGCCGGCAGGTTCGCCACCACCGTGAACGCGAACGGGTCGGACTTGCTGCCCGTCCAGCGCAGCACGTTGCCGCGCTCACCCCCGTTGGCCCCGACACCCACCCCGGCGTACAGGGCGTCACCGGCCACCGTGAAGTGCCGGATGTTGCCGTACATGGGGAAGTTGCGGGAGCCGAGGAACGCGCCGGTGTCGGTGTCGAACGCGAACAGGTTGACGCTGGTGCCCAGCGCCGGGCCGCCCAGCAGGGCCACCCCGTTGAAGCTGCCGGCCGCCCGGATGCCCGCGGTGGTCTGCAACCGGTTCGAGTCCTCGGTGGAGGCCGCCTTCACCAGGTCGGTCTTCTCGGTCAGCTTGTTGGCGCGGGTGTCATAGGTGTACAGGCGCGGCTGACGGTGGTCACCGAGGATCGGCGGCAACTGCGGGTTGCGCTTGGCGACCTGGCTCTCGCCGTACTCGCAGACCCAGTCGTCGTTGACCGTCGGGGTGGTGTTGCGCAGGGCCCGTCCGCTGGTCAGGCAGTTGACGTTCGCTCCGGTGCCGAACCACAGCATCTTGCCGACCCGGGTCATCCCCCACAGGTACGCCTGGTTGACCTTGGTCTTGCCCTCGGCGCACGGCGGCCCGGCCGGGTACGGCAGCCCGATCCCGGCGAAGCACTCGTCCGGCTGAGCCTTGGCGAGCAGTTGCGGGCTGCTCTGCTGCGCGCCGGCCGCGCTGGCCGCGCTGCCGGGGTCGGCGGCGTCGAGTGGCGCACCGAGCGCCGCCGAGGGAACCGCCAACACCGACCCGAGTCCGAGTACGGCGACGGCGGTCGACAACCGCCGTGCGGAGAACCGGAGTGGATTCACCAACAATCTCTCTTTCGAAGGAAGGTGGACACCCGTTCCCGGGCCCGGCGGACCGGACCCGGTAGCGGGCAGGGACACACAGGGACCGCCTAGACGGCGGCGGGCAGCTTCCGGGGCGCCGGGGCGACGACCCGCGACGCCATCCGCTCGGCCCACCCGGACGGGTCGGGGAAGTCCAGGAACCGGCCGAGACCGGTCAGCTCGGCCACCGGGTCGGCGACCAGGTCCTCGTAGGACATCCGCAGCAGGTGCGCCGGGGGCACGTCCCGCAGCGCCTGGTCGGCCTGGCTGCTCATGAAGGCGCACAACCCGAGGTAACGGCGCAGGTCCTGGCCCCGCTCGCGCAGCGCGTCGGCGGTCAACCGGTCCGGCAGGTACGGCTGGAGGTCCTCCGGCACCGCCTGGTCCGCGCCGACCCGGAACGGGTCCAGACCGCACCGGCCGAGGAACTCCACCCGCAACTGGATGAGCTGGAACGACGAGTGCCGGCTCATCGACCGGGCGGTGTCCTCCCAGCTGCGGGTCAGGTAGACGACCTTGCAGTCCGGGAACCCCCGCAGCAGGTACGGCGCCACGTGGCTGGAGCCGCCGGAGCGTTCCACCCACCGGGTCTTGCCGGTCAGCACGGCGAGCAGATCCAGGAAGTCGTGGTGGTGCTGGGCCACCGTCTGGGTGCGGAACTGCGGCACCCGCTCGGCGAGCTGGTCGAACAGCGCATCGGGGTCGGGGGTCAGCTTCGACAGCGTGATCGCCAGGATGCGGGGCAGCTCGGTGAGCCGGTCGGCCCACCGGCCCGTGGCCGGGTAACGGACCTCCTTCGGCGGCAGGCCGATCCGGAACAGCGTGGACAGCTCCGCCTTGGGGCTGGCCAGCACCGCCCAGTATTCGGCGCCGGTGAGCACCTCGGCACTGCGCGCCCACGGCGCGACCGACATGAAGAACTCCTGGGCCGACAGGGTGTCCGGCTCCTCGTGGATCAGGTCGGACAGCAGCGTGGAGCCGCACCGACCGTTGCTGATGATGATCGACCGGCCGGTGATCGGGGTGTCCATCGGTACTCCTCCTGCGTGTCGCGTCGTCATGCTGTGGTGGGTTGGGCCACGTCGAGTGAGCAGTCCTCGGCGAGCCAGGCGAAGACCTGCCGGCGCACCTCCTCCGGCCGGTCGATCAGCACCGTGTGCCGCTGGTCGGGCAGCACCACGACCCGGGTCTGCGGCAGCAGCCCGCGTACCGTCGGGGCCAGCTCCACCACCGCCGAGTCGCCGCCGTAGAGGCAGAGCACCGGGCAGTCGATCGCGGCCAGCGCCCCGGCCGTCGGCAGCGGGCTCGCCGGCAACTCCTGCGCCAGACTGGTGTCGGTGAGCATCCGGTGCGTCTCGGCGGCCCGTTGGGCGGCGACCCGGCCCCGCCGGGCTCCGATCTCGGTGACCGCCCCGGCCCGGGGCAGCCGGTCGGCGACCCGGGCCAGCCGCTCACGGACCCGGCGCATCCACTCCGGGACCGGTGGCGCGGACTCCACGGTCACGATGCCGGCCACCCGTTCGGGGTGCCGGGCGGCGTACCCGAACGCGATGGTCCCGCCGAACGAGTTGCCCAGCAACAGCAGCGGCCCGGTGACGTCCAGGGCGGCCAGCAGCTCCGCCAGGTCGTCGACGAAGTCGTCCAGGGCGTACCCGGTGGCGGGGCGCTCGCTGCGCCCGTGGCCGCGCAGGTCGTACAGGACGGTCGGGAAGCCGGCCCGGGACAGCGGCTCGGCCAGGGTGAAGTACCAGCTCGCCATGGTGTCCGAGGCCATCCCGTGGATCAGCACGGCGGTCGGCGTCGGCCCGGTCCGGCCGTCGACGGCCGGACCGGGGGGATCGAGCCGCTGCGTGTGCAGGGTGATCCCGTTCGCCCGGACCATGGTCACCGGCTGCCCGCCCCGACCTCGTCGGCCTGCCCCAGCGACTCGGCGATGTGCGTGACGAGCTGGCCGACCTTCAACTCCCGGACGGTCTCCAGGTCCAGCTTGGCGACGAAGTGGGCGAAGTTCACCGTGTCGCCGTAGCGGGACTGGAGCCGACCGGCGAGCGCGACCACGTCGATGCTCTCCATCCCCAGGTCACCGGAGAACGTGGTGTCCATGGTGACCACCTGGTCGTCGGCGAAGTCGCCCAGTACGGCGTCGATCATCTCGGTGAGCTCGGCGAGGATGGTGTCCTGGGCCGCGGGCATGATCGTTGCTCCTTCTGCTGATCGGATGGGTTGGGCGGTGCTGCGCACCGGGTGCCGGGTCACGGCCGGGACACCCCGGGCGGGGTGGCGGGTGCCGGCTCCGGCCCCCAGGTCCAGGCCACGACGTAACGGCGCGGCGGGAGGTCCTCGGGGTTGGCCACGTCCCGGTGACCGACCCGGTAGGCCCGTCCGCCGATCTGGACGGTCATCCCGACGTCGGTGGCCGAGTAGACCCGGAACCGGCGCGGCGAGCCGTCCAGCCCGGTGCCCTCGGCCTTGGCGACCGCCTCCTTGGCCGCCCAGAACCGGGTGAACCACAACCGCCGGGCCTCGACGTCCGTGCCGGCGAGGGAGGTCAGCAGGGTCAGCTCGGCCGGGGTGAGGGCGAAGGTGAAGGTGCTCTCCGGGTGCTCGGTGACCTCCGCGACGTCGATGCCGACGCCGGGGGACCCGGGCACCGCGTCGGGTGCCCGGCGGCGGGCGATCGCCACCCCGATCTCCGCGCAGTGCGCCAGCGAGACGTCACAGTCGCCGAGGCCCCGGCCGGGCCGCCCACGCACCCACGGCCGGCCGTCGGGGTCGTTGCCGACGGTCAGCTCGATCGGGTAGATGTCGGTGTGGCCGTCCTCCCAGAGCCGGGCCCGCACCGCGTCCTTGGCCGCGATCCGACCCAGCATCCACTGCTTGCGGGTCTTGGCCGGGTGCCGCTCGTACTCGGCGTAGGCGGCCCCGCCGAGGATGCCCCGGGCGGCCATGCCCCGGGTGACCAGGTCGGTCCAGCAGTCGAAGGCCATCGTCCAGCCCTCGGGCTGCAACAGCGACATCGGGTGCCGCTCGGGGAACCGTTCCGCGACCCGGGCCTGCGGGTGGCTGTCGAACCGCCGGTCCACCGCCCCCTCGATCTCCGACCACACCCGGCCCTGGTAACTGAGCTGGGTGTCGGCGACGAGCTTGCCGTCGTCGATGACGCGGACCCGGGCGACGCACTCGAACGCCCGGCCGGCCGGCGGTGGCGGACCGTAGAACCGCACCTGGCCGAGACCGACCGGCAGCGCGACGGTCCGGAACGGCTGGGTGGTGATCAGCCAGTTGCCGATGAGCTGCAGGGCGTTGTCCAGCAGCGCACCCGGGGGCACCGGTGCGGTGACGATGCCGCGTACGTGCATGTCGCCGAGCGCGTGCACCTCGGTCACGCCCTGGAACTGCGGGCCGTGGAACATGAGCCGCTCCGCGTACATCTCGGCGGCGCCGAGGGTGGGCGGGCGTTCGGTGGCCGGGTCGTGGGTCCAGACCGGCGGCGGCGTCGGGTACGCCGTGCCGACCTCGATGGTCGCCCGGGCGTACCCGGCGAAGGCGACCGCGTACCGGTTCGGGCCGGCCGCGCGGACCACGATCTCCACGTCGGTGGCCGGTTCGGCGATCAGCCACCGGTTGAACTTGGCGTCGTGCACCGCCACCACCGGGACGCCGGGCACCAGCTGCTCCACGGCCTCCATCATGTGCGCGACCAGGGCGGTCGCCGGCACCACCGGCCACCGGTCCTCCGGGTCCGGCCAGTCGTCGGGCTGCACGAAGAAGCAGTGGTCCAGCAGGTAGGGCATGGTTTCCAGGGAGATCCGCCGGGTGATCCGACCGATCTCCGCGCCGACCGCTGCGACGGTCGCCGGGCGGACCGGGGCGGCCGGCGTCACCGGCCGGTTGCCGGTCGGCACGGTGGCGGTCTGCGCCGTCGGCACGGTGGGCGTCTTCGCCATCGGCGTGGTGGGCGGCATCCCGGTCGGCGTGGTGGGTGGCCGCCCGGTGGGGGCGGTCGCGGGTCGGGCCGACGTCGCGGTGCCGTTGCCACCGGTGGCCGTCGGGGCGTCGGCCGTGCCCCGGGTGTTCTCCCGCAGCAGGGCGGCGAGTTCGGCGGCGGCGCTGGAACCGCCGGAGAGCCGGTGCAGCGCGTCCAGCGCGGCGGCCGGAGCACCGGCCGGCGTGGCGGCGGCCGGCTGTCCGGCCACCCGGGCGACCGGGACCGGTGCGGCCGTCGGTGCCACGGCCGGCGGCGGTGCGGTGACCGGCGGCGGTGCGGCGGCGGGTCGGGCGACCGCAGCGGGCACGGCAGCCGGCGGGGTGATTGTGGTCGGCCGGGTGACCGCAGCGGGCACGGCGGTCGGCCGGGTGACCGTGGCGGGCACCACGGCCGGCCGGGCCGCGCCGTTTCCGTTGCCCGGGGTGGACAGCGGAGCGTCCTGCGACGCGGTCACGCCGAGCAGGCCGGCGGCGTCCGCGCCGAGGCGGACCAGCGGCCCGCCGAGGTCGAGCTTCATCCGGGGACCGCGTCGGCCGGTGCCCACCCCGGGCTTCGCCGGGCCGTCGGTGCCGGCCGCATCCGGGGTACGGCGCTGCGTCGTGGCCGCCGTCCGATCGGCCGGGGTCAGCGCGCCCAGATCCGGGGAGGCCCCCTCCACCCACAGGGCGGTGGCGACCCGGCGCAGCTGGTTCAACCCGCTGCGGTGCGCGGTGTTCACCGGCATCGCCAGATGGTCGCGCCCGCGCAGGTTGTCCCCGATCAGCGAGGCGAGCTGCCCCGCGCCGACCTGGAGGAACACCCGGAACCCGGCGGCGTACATCGCCTCCACGGTCTGCCGGAACCAGACCGGCTCCATCATGTGCCGGACGAAGATCCGGTTGACCTCCTCCTCGTCGGCGGGGAACGGCGCGTGCAGGGTCGCCGACCAGACCGGCATCCGGGTCGGGTGCACCTCCCAGCGGCCCAGGGCGGCACCGATCGAGGTGAGCCCGTCGGCGAAGGCGGGGGTGTGGAACGCCGACCGGAACGGCAGCTTCTGGCACAGGATGTTGCGGGTACGCAGCGCCTCGACGAGCCGGTCGACCTGCGGCTCCGGCCCGTTGACCACCGACTGCGCCGGAGCGTTGTCGTGCGACAGGACCACCCCCGGGTAGTCGCCGAGCAGCGGGGCGACCCGGTCCGCGCCGGCCCCGACGGCGGCGAAGACGTAGCCGGAGACCTCCACCGAGTCGGCGTTGAACAGGTCGAGGAACTCGTCCATCGCGGCGGTGCTGATCTGGCCGCTGACCGCGGCGGCGGTCCACTCGCCGATGCTGTGCCCGGCGACCGCGTCGGGTCGTACGCTCATCCGGGCCAGGGCGTCGTCGAGCAGCTTGCCCACCTCGATCAGGCCGGCGCCGTGCCGGCCCAGGTCGGCGGCGGACCACTCGCGGTCCGGCAGGCCGAAGTGGGCGGCCAGGTCGGCGGTGCGGGGGGCGAACTCCGCCTCCAGGCCGGGGAAGACGAAGGCGAGCTTGCCCGCCCCCGGGCCGAGCAGCGGCCGGGGACTGAACCAGATGTCCCGCCCGCCCCGCCACGCCTGCCCCCGGGCAACCGTCTTGCGGGCCACCGCGAGCAGCTTGTCCGTCGGGTTGACGATGCCCAGCCGGGTCTGCGGCGGGGCCTCCCCGCCGGAGCGGGCGGCCAGCTCGACGCCGATCCGGCGTACCTCCTGGTCGTCGCGGTCCAGCAGGTCGGCGAGCCCGGCCGGGTCCGACGCGGCCAGCCAGAGCACCTGGTCCGGCTCGTCGACGACGGCCCGGCCGGCGGCCGGGGCGGTCAGCCCCACCACCGGCTCGCCCACCGACACCGGGGCCTGCTCGATGATCAGGTGGGCGTTGATCCCACCGAACCCGAACGCGTTGACGCCGGCCCGGCGCGGCCCGTCGCTCTCCCACGGCCGGGCGGTGTCGATCGGCGCGAACCGGGTCGCCGCCATCTCCTTGCGCGGCGTCTCGCAGTGCAGGGTGGGCGGCAGCACCCCCCGGTGCACGGCGAGCGCGGCCTTGATCAGGCCGGCCACCCCGGCGGCCGGCATGGTGTGCCCGATCATCGACTTCACCGAGCCGATCACCGGACGCGGCCCACCGGTGTACGGGCCGAACACCTCCGCCACCGTGGTCAGCTCGGCGGCGTCCCCGGTCGGGGTGCCGGTGCCGTGCGCCTCCAGCAGCCCCAACGCGTCGGGGGCGGTCGGGTCGAGCCCGGCGGCCTCCCAGGCCCGGCGGATCGCCAGCACCTGACCGGAGACCGCCGGGTTGAACATGCTCGCCGACTTGCCGTCGCTGGACACCCCGCTGCCCCGGATCACCGCGTAGACCCGGTCGCCGTCGCGCACCGCGTCGGCGTACCGCTTGAGCACCACCACACCGGTGCCCTCGCCGATCAGCAGGCCGTCGGCGGCGGCGTCGAACGGCCGGATCTCCCCCTGCCGGGACAACGCCCGGAGCTGGTTGAACACCGACCAGAAGCTGATGTCGTGGACGTGGTGCACGCCACCGGCGAGCACCGCGTCGAGCCGACCGTTGACCAGCTCGGTGATGCCCTGGTCGACGGCGATCAGCGACGAGGCGCAGGCGGCGTCGATGGTGTACGCCGGGCCGCGCAGGTCGAGCCGGTTGGCCACCCGGGAGGCGGCCAGGTTGGGCACCAGACCGATCGTCCCCTCCGGCTGGTACGGCCCGAGCCGCTCGTCGAACTTCTTGCGCAGCAGCTCCAACCGGGCCGGGTCGACATCGGGGATCAGCTCCCGCAGGATGCTGACGACCTGGCTGGACATCCGCACCCGCTGGGCGTAGCGGGCCTGGGCGGGGCTGAGGATGCCACCCCGGCCGAGGATCACGCCGATCCGGTCGCGGGCCGGGAGCCGGTCGCCGCCGCCCGCGTCGTCGATCGCCGCGGCGGCCACCTCCAGCGTGATCAGCTGGTCCGGCTCGATGTCGCCGACGGAGGCCGGCATCACTCCGAACCGCAGCGGCTCGAAGGTGGCGTACTCGTCGACGAACCCGCCGCGCCGGCAGTACATCCGGTCGGCCCGGTGGGACTGCTCCGGGTCGTAGAACTCCTCGTCCCAACGGTGCGCGGGGACGTCGGTGATCGCGTCGACCCCGCCGATCAGGTTGCGCCAGTAGCTTTCCAGGTCACCGGCGGAGGGCATCAGGGCGGCCATCCCGACGATCGCGATCTGGCCGGGCGCAGCGGCGCCGTTGTTCATCGGTTCCTCCGACGGATGGGGCGGGTGGGGGCGGGACGAGGCATCGACACCCTCACCACCCGGAGGCGGTGTAGACGACCGAGGTGACCGACGGGTCGGCCCAGGCCAGCTCGCGCAGCAGGGCCAGCGCGCCCTCCTCCGGGTCGATCAGGCCGATGCCGCGCCGGGCGTACTCCCGGCTCAGTTCGGCGGTGACCATGCCGCCGTGGCCGACGCCCGGGGCCCACGGACCCCAGTGGACGGTCACGCAGCGCACCCCGGTCCGGGCGGCGTACCGGGTGCCGATGGCGTCCAGCGCGTCGTTGGCCGCCGCGTAGTCGGCCTGGCCCCGGTTGCCGTAGGCGGCGGCGATGCTGCCGAAGAAGACCAGGAACCGCGGCGCGGTGGGCAACGCGTCGAGGCCGGCCAGCAGGCCCCGCGCCCCGTCGACCTTGGTGTCGAAGACCCGGGTGAACGACGCCGGGTCCTTCTCGGCGATCAGCTTGTCCTCGATGATCCCGGCGGCGTAGACCACGCCGTCGAGGCGGCCGTACTCGGCGTGGATGCCGGCCAGCAGCGAGCTGGTCGCCGCCGCGTCCCGGACGTCCAGGGCGTGGTAGCGGACCTCACCGCCCAGCTCGGTCAGCTCGGCGATGGTCGCGGTCACCTCCCGGGCCGCCAGGATCGCCTGCGCGGTGCGGGAGATCTCGGCCGGCGAGGACGACCCGCGCCGGGCCAGCACACCGACGAGCGCGGCGCGGTCGGTGGCGGCGGCCAGCTCCGGGTCCTGGGGTCCGGTCGGCAACGGGGTACGGCCGACCAGTTCGATGCGGCAGCCGGTGGCGGAGGCGAGCGCCCGGGCGAACCACGGGGTGATGCCCCGCGCCCCACCGATCAGCACCACCACCGAGTCGCGTTCCAGGCCGATCGCGGCCGCCTCGGAGACCCCGTCACCGGCCGGTCCGGCACCCCCGGCGGCCAGCGCGCCCAGTTCGACCGGGACCAGGTCGGCGACGTACCGGTCGGTGCCGCGTCGGGCGACCACCGGGGCGTCGGAGGCGGTGAGCAGTTCGTCGAGGAGTTGCCGGGCGAGGACCTCCGGCGACGCGGCCGGGTCGACCGCCACGAAGCGGGCGGTCAGCCCCGGGTACTCCCGGGCGATCGTGCGGAACAGGCCGGGCATGCCGTCGGCCGCGCCGGTGACGTCCTGTGCCCCGGCGGCGAGCAGCCAGCGCGGCCCGGCGGCCAGGGCCCGCTGCAACAGCGGGAACACGTCGGGCAGCAGCGGCTCGTCGAGGTTGGTCAACCCGTCGAGCACCAGCACCCCGTCGAACCCCTGGTCGGCCTGCTCGCTGTCGAGCACTCCCAGCTGGCCGCCGGCACCGTGGGCCCCGAGCAGTTCGGCCAGGTACGCCCCGACCGGGCCGCCCCCGGTGATCAGGAAGCGCATTCCGGTGAGCGTGGTGGCGGGGTCGAGCTGCTGGCCGGCCTGGGTGCTCTCCCGGGCGACCAGTCGCTTCGGTGCGATCCCCACCCCGACCTCGGTCGGCGCGGGCGGTGCGGCGGGCGGGGCGGCGACGGCGGCCGGTGCGGCGACGGTCGCCGGGGCGGGCGGTGCGGCGGCGACCGTCGGGGTGACGGTGACGGTGGCGCTCATCTTGTGGTCGAGCCAGGTGACCATGGCGCGGACGGTGCGGGCCTTGACGAGGTCTTCGAGTTCGCTCTCGTCGCCTTCGACGGCGAGGGAGAGGCGTTGGGCGACCTCGCCGGCGACTTCGGCGCGTTTGATGGAGTCGATGGAGAGGTCGGCTTCGAGGTCGAGGTCGAGTTCGATGAGGTCGACGGGGTAGCCGGTGCGCTCGCTGATGACGGTGAGGATCGCCTGCTGGAAGTCCGCGAGGCTGGCACCGGCGGGCGCGACCGGCCCGGCCGGGGCGGCGGCGGGCAGCGCCACCGGGGCGGCGGGGAGCGCCCCGGCGGGGGTGGCCGCCAGCGGGCCGGTCGTGGTGGACGAGACGTGGATGGTGCCGCTCATCTTCTGGTCGAGCCAGGTGACCATGGCGCGGACGGTGCGGGCCTTGACGAGGTCTTCGAGTTCGCTCTCGTCGCCTTCGACGCTGAGGGAGAGGCGTTGGGCGACCTCGCCGGCGACTTCGGCGCGTTTGATGGAGTCGATGGACAGGTCGGCTTCGAGGTCGAGGTCGGGCTCGATGAGGTCGACGGGGTAGCCGGTGCGCTCGCTGATCACCGCCAGGATCGCCTGCTGGAAGTCCGCTGCGGTCACGCCGACCTGGTCGCCGGAGGGCAGCGCGGCGGTCAGGGTGGCGGTGGCGGTGACCGTGCCGCTCATCTTCTCGTCGAGCCAGGTGACCATGGCGCGGACGGTGCGGGCCTTGACGAGGTCTTCGAGTTCGCTCTCGTCGCCTTCGACGCTGAGGGAGAGGCGTTGGGCGACCTCGCCGGCGACTTCGGCGCGTTTGATGGAGTCGATGGAGAGGTCGGCTTCGAGGTCGAGGTCGAGTTCGATGAGGTCGACGGGGTAGCCGGTGCGCTCGCTGATCACCGCCAGGATCGCCTGCTGGAACTCGGCGATGCCCGGCCCGGCCGGAGCCACGACCACGCCCGCCGGGGCGGCAGCCGGGACGACACCACCGACCGTGGGGAAGGAGGGCACGAGGTCCGGGGTGACCGGCGCGGGCCTTTCGATCACCGGCGCGGTGGCCAGCGCCGTGCCGCCGTTCGACGCCGCCACGGCGGGCATCGCTGCCGGAGCCGCCACGGCCCGGGGGGTCGGGGTGGGAGGCGGAGCCACCGCCGGCGTCACCGAGGGTCGGGGCGTCGCCACGGGCGTCGCCGCCGGGGCGGGCACCGGGGCCGGGGTGGGCGTCGGGGCCGGGCCGGCCGGCAGCGCCGGGTACTGCTCGACCCGGTACGTCTCGGTGGGCTGCCCGCCCACCCGACCGCCGCCGTCACCGGAGTCGCCGAGGAAGGCGAGCATCACGTCGCGTTGGGTGGCGATCATTTCCCGGGTGGTGCGCAGGTATTCGCTGAGCAGCTCGCCCCGGATGTCCCGGACGGCCGCCGGCTCGGGGACGGTGACGGTCCGGACTTCGCGGACGGTCACCGGTTCGGGGGCGCGGACGGTGCCGGTGGCGGTGCCGGGGGTGGTGGCGGTGCCGTTGGCGGGGGTCATCGACAACTCCTTGATCCGTCGGGGTGGGGTCATGCCACCGGGAAGACAGTTGCCGTGCTGGTCCCGGACGAGTTGACCGTCGACCGTCCACAGCGGACGACGACTCGGAGCGGTGGTGGTGGTGTCGTCCGCGACCCGCCCGTGGAAGAGCCAGTCGGGGCGGACCGGTGCGCCGGCGCAGGCGAGTTCGGCCACCGAGATCAGGAATCCGCGTAGCCCGTCGGACGGACCGCGTTCACAGGCGACGGTCCGGTGCGGCCGGTCGCCGAGGACCGCCTGCACCAGCCGGCTGAGCACCTGACCGGGGCCGACCTCGACGAAGAGGCGGGCGCCGGCGGCGTACATCGCCTCGACCTGCTCGACGAAGCGCACCGGTGCGCCGATCTGCTCGGCGAGGTGGTGCCGGACCTGGCCGGCGTCACCGGAGTACGGGGCGGCGGTCAGGTTCGACCAGACCGGGATCCGGGGCTCGGCGATCGGCCGGGCGGCGAGCACCTCGGCGAAGGTCTCCACCGCCCCGGCGACCACCGGGCTGTGGAAGGCACAGGCCACCGGGATGGTCCGGGCCGACAGGCCGGCCTCCTTGAGCGCGACCACCGCCGCCCGTACCTTCGCCGTCGGGCCGGAGACCACCACCTGCTGCGGCGCGTTCCGGTTGGCCAGCACCACCTCGCTGGTCAGGCCGGCCCCGGCGAGCACCTGGGCGACCTGGTCGGCGGTGGCGGTGACGGCCGCCATGGTGCCCGGGTCCTCACCGCACGCGCCGAGGATGGCCGCCGCCCGTTCCCGGCTCAGGTCGAGCAGGGTGGCCGCGTCGAACGCCCCGGCGACGCAGAGGCCGACGAGTTCGCCGTAGCTGTGGCCGGCGGTCATGTCGGGGCGGACCCCGAGCCTGCGCAGCAGGTGGTCCATGGCCAGACCGCCGATGCCGAGCACCGGTTGGGCGGTCCGGGTGTCGCGTACCCGGTCGTCCTGGGCGCGGCGGGAGTCCTGGTCGAAGGCGGCCGGCGGGAAGAGCAGCTCCGCGGCGGCCGGGTCGAGTTCGAGGTAGTGCCGCAGCTCGGGGAAGGCGACGAAGAGTTCGGCCAGCGCGCCGGGGCGCTGGCTGCCCTGGCCGGGGAAGAGGAACGCCAGCTGACCGGGCCCGACCGGGTCGACCCCGGTCGGCTGGACCAGGCCCCGGACCGGGTCGTGTTCGCCGGCCAGCGCCCGGTGCAGCAGGGTCTCCAGTTCGGCCAGGTCGCGGGCGACCACCGCGACCTGGGTCGTCCCGGGCCGGTTGGCGGCCTTGGCGGCGACCGACGCGGCCAGCTCGGCCAGCCGACCCGACCGGTTGCCGGTCCCGTCGGCGGCCAGGCTCTCCAGCAGCTGCCGGACGCCCTGGTGGGCGGCGGCCCGGTCGGTGCCCCGGAAGCAGAACAGCTCCGCCGGCCAGATCCGTTGCGCGTGCCGGGGTTCCGCCGCGTTGGGGTAGGCGCTGAGCACGACGTGGAAGTTGGTGCCGCCGAAGCCGAAGGCGCTGACCCCGGCGATCCGCTCGGCGGCCGGCACCGGCCACGGGCGGGCCTCGGTGAAGAACGCGAACGGGCTCTGCTGCGGGTGCCAGGCCGGGTTGGGTCGTTCCAGATGGATGGTGGGGGGCCGGACGCCGTGGTAGAGGGCGAGCGTCGCCTTGATCAGCCCAGCCAGGCCGGCGGCGCACTTGGTGTGCCCGATCTGGGACTTCACCGAGCCGAGCGCGCAGCTGCCCGGTTCGGCGCCGGACTCGACGAACATCCGGGTCAGCGTCTCCAGTTCGGTGCGGTCGCCGACCACCGTGCCGGTGCCGTGCGCCTCGACCAGCCCGACCTCCCGGGGGGAGATGCCGGTGCGGTGGTAGGCCCGGTCCAGGGCCCGGCGCTGCCCGTCGGGGCGCGGCGCGGTCAGGCCGAGGGCCCGCCCGTCGCTGGCCCCGCCGAGCCCCTTGATCACGCCGTAGATCCGGTCGCCGTCGCGTTCGGCGTCGGCCAGCCGTTTGAGTACGACGCAGGCGACGCCCTCGCCGAGGGCGATCCCGTCACCGGTGCTGTCGAAGGGGCGCGACCGGCCGGTGGGGGACAGCGCGTGCGCCGAGGTGAACATCAGGTAGTCGTTGACCCCGTTGTGCAGGTCGGCTCCGCCGCAGATCATCAGGTCGCTGTCCCCGGCGACCAGTTCCTTGCACGCGGCGTCCATCGCGGCCAGGGACGAGGCGCAGGCCGCGTCGATGGTGTAGTTGGGCCCGCCCAGGTCGAGCCGGTTGGCGACCCGGCCGGCGATCACGTTGGCCAGCACGCCGGGGAAGCTGTCCTCGGTGACCGTGGGCAGCAGCTCCTGCATCTGCTCGGGCACCTCACCGAGGTACGCCGGGAGCATGGTGCGCAGGGTCTGCGCGTGTCCCATGTCGCTGCCGGCCTCCGCGCCGAAGACCACGCCGGTGCGGGCGTGGTCCGCGCCGGGGGCGTCGTAGGCGTAACCGGCGTCGACCAGCGCCCGGTGGGAGACCTCCAGGGCGAGCAGTTGGGTCGGGTCGATGCTGCTCAGCGCGGCCGGCGGAATGCCGTAGCCGATGGCGTCGAAGGGCACCGGGTCGATGAACCCGCCCCACTTGGAGACGCTGATCCGGCCGGTCTGCCCCGGACCGACCTCGGGGGCGTAGTAGTGGTCGGTGTCCCAGCGGTCGGCCGGCACCTCGGTGACGGTGTCGACACCGCTGAGCACGGTACGCCAGAAGCTGTCCAGGTCGGGGGAGCCGGGCAGCATGCAGGCCATCCCGACGATGGCGATGTCCAGCGGGGCGGGCGACTCGTCGAGGTCGGCGGTCGGCGGCGTGAGCCGGGCCCGCAGCGCGTCGAGCCGGTCGGCGTGGAAGCCGCGTACCTCGGTGGTCACCTCGTCGTGCAGCGCGGCGACGGTGGTGGCGGTGTTGCGCAGTACGGCGACCTGGCCGGCCATGAACAGGCCGTCGCTGGCCTGGACGCTCTCGTCGACGGACTCGACGACGTCGCCGGAGCGGCGCAGGCCCTTGCTGGCGATCCGCAGCCGGCCGACGTTGAGCAGCTCCAACTGTTCCCACACTTCGCGGTTCTCTGCCCCGGCGCCCTCCAGTTGGTTGCGCAACTGGTGGAAGTCGTCGACGAACGGGGTGTGCAGGCAGCGGGTGGCGTGCCCGGGGGCGGTCTCCAGCAGCGCGGTGTGCTCGGCGGTGAGCGCCTCACGCTGGAACAACGGCTGGACCGCGCCGTGGGTCACGGCCTCGGCGGTGAACAGGTAGGCGGTGCCCATCAGGACGCCGACCCGGGCGCCCCGGCGGGCCAGCGGCGCGGCCATCGTGGCGACCATCGCGGCCGACCGGGCGTCGTGCACCCCACCGGCGAAGAAGACCTGGAGCTGGGCGCCGGCGGCCGGGTCGGTGTCGAGGTGCTCGTCGAGCACCGCGAGCTGGGCCTCCCACAGCGGGAAGCTCGCCCGGGGTCCGACGTGCCCGCCGCACTCGGCGCCCTCGAAGATGAACTTACGGGCGCCGGAGCGCAGGAACTGGCGCAGCAGGCCGGGGGAGGGCACGTGCAGGAAGGTGCTGATCCCCTGCTCCTCCAGGGCGCGGGCCTGCGGTGGGCGGCCACCGGCGATGATCGCGCAGGCGGGCCGGATCTCCTGGATGACCGCCAGTTGGGCGGCGCGCAGCTCCTCGGGGGCGAAACCGAGCACCCCGACGCCCCACGGGCGGTCACCGAGCTGGGCGGCGGTCTCGGTGAGCATCCGGCGGCACTGGTCGGCGGAGTTGAGGGCGAGCGCGATGAACGGCAGCGCGCCGCCGTCGGCGACGGCGGCGGCGAAGGCGGCCTCGTCGCTGACCCGGGTCATCGGGCCCTGGGCGACGGGCACCCGCACCCCGAGGGCCTCGGCCAGGGGCGCACCGGGTTGGAGCAGGTCGGCGGCGTCCGGGCCGTCGACGGCGTCGAGCATCGCCGCGCGCATGCCGCGTACGGCGGCGGCGGTGTCCGGCCAGCGGTCGGCGAAGGCGGCGGCCAGCCAGCCGTCCTGGCCGACGGGGAGCAGTTCGGCGTCGGCCTGGTGCGGCCCGCCCCGGCGGATGCCCCGGACCCCGTCGCGCAGCACGGTTTCCGAGCCGTCCATCCGCCGGATCACGGCCTGGACGTCGGCCGGGAGTTCCGACTCGGGCATCAGGGCGAGCTGGGTGTCCAGGACGACGCCGGCCGCGCCGCCGACCAGGCAGGCGCCGGCGGTCCGCGGGCCGATCCCGCCGGCCACCCAGACCGGCAGGTCGAGGGTGTCGTCGGCGACGAGCTGCTGGAGCAGGACGAACGAGCTGAGCTCGCCGACCCGGCCGCCGGCCTCCATTCCCCGGGCGATCAGCCCGTGTGCCCCGGCCGCCGCTGCGGCGTGCGCCTCGGCCCGGCTGGTGACCTCCACGAGCACCCGGTGGTGCCCGGTGATCTCGGCAAGCGGCCACGGGCTCGCCGGCTCGACCACGACCAGATCCACCCGGCCGGCCGCGGCGCGTGCCACGTCGGCGGGGGTGGCCCGGCAGCCGGCGGGCACCCGGATGCCGATCGGGTCGGCCGACCAGTTCGCCGCCCGGGTAAGTGCCCGTAACGACCAGTCGTCGCCGGCGGCCAGGTCGATGATGCCGCGCCCACCACCGGCGGTGGTGGCGGCCGTGATCCGTGGGCCGGGTTCCAGGACGCCGACAGGATTGACGACCAGGATCAGGTCACGCGTGTACGGTGCGCTACTCATCGGGCTCCCACTTCGGTCGCGAAGGATCGCGTGGTGACGGGGGGATCTGCCGGCCGAACGCCAGCGAGCGCGGTTCTGATTTGCGGCAGTCAATGTCGCGCTGAGTCACAATCTAGTGTGGCTCAGTTACATCCCGGTTAAATCCAACCGTCGGAGCCGCCGCAGTGAAGATTTCCTACCAAGGCTACCGGATATGCCCTCGGGGTCACCAGGCAAAATGTCGGCCGGTGAGCCGACGCTGTCGCCAGATCGTGCCACGGTGAGTTGCCAGTTCATTTGCGGGTTTATTTCCAAACTGTTTTCTGCTGATCGAGAACCTCCTGGTAGCAGAGATCAACTCGCCGCGCATCCCACGATGTGGAACGGGCCTTGCCATGGATTGCGGTGAACATTAAAGATCCGTATCGGCATTCTTGCCGTCATTACCCATCGATTTGATATGGCATTCGTGAGGCGAGGTGAGATTGGCTTCGATCATTAGAATCCCTGGTCGGGGGCGGGGTGTCGGTCACCCGGGCTCCCGCCTCGCCCATCGCCGCTGACCTCGGCGGTGACCACCGGCCGCGCGAAGATGCCCCGCCGGTGTCGCCGATAACGGCTCTGGGCTGGTCAAACGCCAAGCTTTGACGACAGTCGACGTACTCACTTAACGAACGTTTCACGCGCTGTCTGCCGATCCCCCTCCTGCGGGTCGGCGCAAGCGATCTGCGGGGGATTCCGCCAGCGGTGCCCACCCCCGTACAGGCCCCGACCAGCCGGGACGTCCGTCACCGCCACGGTGATCCGCCCTAGCCGGGCCGACTTTCCCCATTCACCTTCCGGATCGGCGGTAATTGTGCGTAGCCTGCTTCTTCTTGCCCTCGTCGGCCTCGGTGCGCAACTGGTCGACGGCAGCCTCGGGATGGCGTACGGCGTGACATCCACCACATTGTTGTTGGCCCTCAACACAGGCGCGGCCAGCGCCTCGGCGACCGTTCACCTGGCCGAGATCGGCACCACCCTGGTCTCGGGTGCCGCGCACTGGCGGTTCGGCAACGTCGACTGGACGGTGGTCCGCCGGGTCGGTGTGCCGGGCGCCGTGGGGGCGTTCGCCGGCGCGACCTTCCTGTCCAGCCTCTCCACCGCGACCGCGGCCCCGATCATGTCGCTGATCCTGCTCACCCTCGGCCTCTACGTGCTGATCCGGTTCACCGTCGCCGGGCTGCCCCGCGACCGGGTCGGGCTGCCCCTGCGCAAGCGTTTCCTCGGGCCGCTGGGGCTCGTCGCCGGCTTCGTCGACGCCACCGGTGGCGGGGGCTGGGGCCCGGTCGGCACGCCCGCGATCCTGGCCAGCGGCCGACTGGAGCCCCGCCGGGTGATCGGCTCGATCGACACCAGCGAGTTCCTGGTGGCGGTCGCCGCGAGCCTGGGCTTCCTGGTCGGCATCGGCTCGGAGAACATCAACTTCGGCTGGGTGGGGGCGCTGCTGCTCGGCGGCATGATCGCCGCGCCGATCGCCGCCTGGCTCGTCCGGTTGGTCCCGCCCCGCGTGCTCGGTTCCGCCGTCGGGGGGGTCATCGTCCTGACCAACATCCGGACCCTGCTGCGCAGCGACTGGATCGGTGCGCCGGACGCCGTCCGCTACGCCAGCTACCTGATCGTCGTGGTGCTCTGGGTGGCCGCGGTGACCTGGTCACTGCGTCGGCACCTGGCCGACCGGCAGGCCACCCCGGTCGCCGTCGGACCGGAGGCCGGTGCCGGGGAACCCGCCACCACGTCCAGCTGACCGGGCGGCCGGCGGCTCCCCGACCCCCCGGCCCCGGGCAGGTCGGGGAGCCGCCGGCAACCCCGGGCGTCGCAGTCCGGCCGGCGACTGCTGCTGGGGTCGGGCCGCCGACCGTGGCGCCGCCGACCGTGGTGCCGCCGGCGGGCGTGGTTCAGGGCGCGGCGTGCTCGGCCTGGGCCCGGATCTGCCGGAAGATCTCCTGCGGCTGGGCGGTCTGCGGAAAGTCGGCGAGGTGGACCACACCGAGCGTGTGCCGGTCGGCCCAGGCGCAGACGTCGAACCAGACACCCCCGCTGCGGCCGTGCCCGCAGCGGGCGGACCCACCGACCGGCCCCGGGGGCACCGGCGTCACATCCGTGATGGCGGTGAGCCGGGCGAAGATCTGGTCCAGGGCCCGCTCGGGGTCGGGGACCGTGCCGGAGACCCCACTGAGCAGGACGACCCGACGGTCGCCGGGTCGGTACAGCCCGAGTTCGGCCGAGTGTTCCTCCTTGACCGGGATGTAGGCGGTGCCCACCGCGCTGCCCGGCTCACCGTCGAGCAGCGGCTTGAGCCCTGACATGGTGCTCTGGGCGACCATGGTCAGTCGCCGGTCGAGCGACTCGTTCCAGGTGCCCAGCACCGTCGTCGGCTTGTCCAGCCGCGGCACGGCGGGGTCGGGGGGCGGCGGCGACGCCCCGGCCGACCTCGCGGCGACGGGCTCGGCGGTGCCCGAACAACCGGTCGCCGTCAGCAGGCCCGCGAGGACCAGCGCACCCGTGCGTACCGCCTGCCGTAACCCCGTGCTGGGTTGCGGATCCATGTGTGCCTCGTCCCCGGTCGCAGTGGCATCGGGCAGGATAGCGTGCACTGTCGTCAGTGGAGGGGGACCGGATGAAGCTGATGCGGGTGGGCCCGGCCGGCGCGGAGCGGCCGGTGCTGCACTCCGACGGCCGGCACTACGACCTGTCCCCGCTCACCACGGACATCGACGCCGCCTTCCTCGCCTCCGACGGCCCGGCCCGGGTCCGGGCGGCCCGCGACCTGCCGGAGGTGGACGTCACCGGCCTGCGGGTCGGTCCGCCGGTGGCCCGGCCCGGCGCGGTGCTCTGCGTGGGGCAGAACTACGCCGCGCATGCCGCCGAGTCCGGTGCCGCCCCGCCCGAGACCCCGATCATCTTCTACAAGGCACCCAACACGGTGGTCGGCCCGTACGACGACGTGCTGGTGCCCCGGGGCGCGACCGCCACCGACTGGGAGGTCGAGCTGGCCGTGGTCATCGGCCGGCGGGCCCGCTACCTGGAGTCGCCCGCGCAGAGCCTCGCCCACGTCGCCGGCTACCTGGTCTCCAACGACGTGTCCGAGCGCGACTTCCAGCTGCGTGACTCCGGTGGCCAGTGGTCCAAGGGGAAGTCCTGTGAGACCTTCCAGCCGCTCGGCCCGTGGCTGGTCACCCCGGACGAGATCGCCGACGTGCAGGATCTCGGGTTGCGTTCCTGGGTCAACGGCGAGCCCCGGCAGGACTCCCGCACCTCGGACATGGTCTTCGATGTGGCGTACCTGATCTGGCACCTGTCGCAGTACACGGTGCTCGACCCCGGTGACGTGATCAACACCGGTACGCCGGAGGGGGTGGCCCTGTCCGGCCGGTTCCCCTACCTGCGGCCCGGTGACGTGGTGGAGGTCGAGGTGGACGGGCTGGGCCGGCAACGGGTCACCATGGCGGCGGCCTGACCGGCGGCGGGGAGCCGCTGCCGGCGATTCTGACGGGCCAGCACCGGTCCGACGGGAGTGGGCACCGGTCCGACGGGAGCCGGGCGCCAGACCCACGGGAGCGGGCACCGGTCCGACGGGAGCCGGCGACCGCTGCCCGGGTGGCCCTGCCGTCCGCCCGGATCAGCGGACCAGCCGCAGGCCCGACATGCCGCCGTCGACGGCCAGCGCGGTGCCGGTGGTCGCCCCCGACAGCGGGGAGGCGAGAAAGGCCACCGCCTGGGCGACCTCGTCGGCGGTGACCAGCCGGCCGGTGGGCTGCCGGGCGGCGAGCCGGCGCTTCTCCGCGGCCGGGTCCCCGGCCCCGGCGAGCAGCCGGGTCACCCACGGGGTGTCCACCGTGCCCGGCGCCACCGTGCACACCCGGATGCCGTCGCCCACCAGGTCCGCGGCCATGGCCAGGCTGAGTGCGTGCACCGCACCCTTGGTGGCGGAGTAGACGGCCCGGTCGACCAGCCCCGCCGTCGCCGCGATCGAGGTGATGCTGACGATGGCGGCGCTGGTCGAACGCCGCAGGTGGGGCAGGGCGGCCCGGCAGGCCCGGGCGACCCCGACGACATTGACGTCGAGGCAGCGGTGCCACTCGGCGTCGTCAGCGGCCTCCACCGCCCCCACCGCACTGACCGCCGCGCAGTTCACCAGCACGTCGAGACCGCCCAGGGTCGCGGCGACCCGGTCCATGACCCCGTCCAGCGGGCCGGTGACGTCGGCGGTGAGCCGCAGGTGCCCGCCGCCCGCACCGGGGTCGCGGTCGAGGACGGCGACCCGGGCCCCACGCGCGGCCAGCAGGTCGGCGACCGCCGCGCCGATGCCCGAACCGCCGCCGGTGACCGCCGCCACCAGACCGTGGAAATCCGTCATCTCGGCACCTCGTAGCACGGGCGACAGGGACCGGCGGACGCCCCACCCGCACCGGACGTCCACCGGGGCCGGTGTGCCGTGGCGATCGGCGGGCCAGCCGCCCGCCCGGCCGCCGGGACCGCAGCACATCGCACCTCGCACCGGACGCCATAGATCATATACGATTTCTTCGATCGCGGCCGGGAGCGGTGAGGGGGCACGGTGCGCATCGCGTTGTTCGTCACCTGCCTCAACGACGCGCTCTTCCCGCGCGTCGGCATCGCCACCGTGACGGTGCTGGAGCGGCTCGGCCACACCGTGACCTTTCCCGCCGGGCAGAGCTGCTGCGGCCAGTTGCACGCCAACACCGGCTATCCGGGCCCGGCCCGCGCGCTGGAGCAGAGCACCGAGGCGGCGTTCGCCGGCCACGACGTCGTCGTCTCCCCGTCCGGTTCCTGCGTGGCCCACCTGCGGGCGCACACCCGACTGCCGGTGTACGAGCTGTCGGAGCTGCTGGTGGACGTGCTCGCGGTCACCGACGTGGGGGCCCGCTTCCCCTACCGGGTCACCTATCATCCGACCTGCCACGGGCTGCGGATGCTGCGGCTGGGCGACCGGCCGCTGCGGCTGCTCGGCGCGGTGCGTGACCTGGAACTGCTGGGCCTGCCCGAGCCGGAGCAGTGCTGCGGCTTCGGGGGCACCTTCGCGCTCAAGAACGCCGCCGTCTCCGGTGCCATGCTCGCCGACAAGTGCGCCCACGCGGTGGCCACCGGGGCCGACTACCTGGCCGCCGCCGACAGCTCCTGCCTGGCGCACATCGGTGGTGGTCTGGCCCGCCGGCCCGGTGCCCCGCGACCCGTCCACTACGCCGAGATCCTCGCCGCGACCGGGGCCGGAGCGGTGGGATGAGCACCCGACACCCCCCGCCGGGCCGGCAGTTGCCCATCGTGGCCGTCACCCCGTTCCCCCGGGCGGCGGCCGGTGCGCTGCGCGACGCCCAACTACGGGCCAACCTGGGCCGGGCCACCCGCACCATCCGGGAGAAGCGGGCCGCGGTGGTGGCCGAGGTGCCCGACTGGGAGCAGCTGCGCGACCGGGCGGCCCGGGTCAAGGACGACGTGCTCGACCGGCTGCCCGAGCTGGTGGACCGGTTCACGCGGGCGGCCACCGCCGCCGGGGCGACCGTGCACCACGCCACGGACGCCGCCGCCGCCAACGCGGTGGTCACCGACCTGGTCCGGGCGCAGGGCGTCGACCAGGTGGTGAAGGTCAAGTCGATGGCGACCCAGGAGATCGGCCTCAACGAGGCGTTGGCGGCGGCCGGGGTGACGGCGGTGGAGACCGACCTGGCCGAGCTGATCGTCCAACTCGCCGACGACACCCCGTCGCACATCCTGGTGCCGGCGATCCACTACAACCGGGGGCAGATCCGGGAGTTGTTCGCCCGGCGGATGCCCGGCTTCCGCGCCGACTCGGACGATCCGGCGGTGCTGGCCGGTGCCGCCCGGGACTATCTGCGGCGTACCTTCCTGGCGGCCCGGGTGGCGATCTGCGGGGCCAACTTCGCGGTGGCCGAGACCGGCTCGTTGGTGGTCGTCGAGTCCGAGGGCAACGGCCGGATGTGCCTGACCCTGCCGGACACCCTGATCGCCGTGGTCGGGGTGGAGAAGCTGCTGCCCCGCTTCGCCGATCTCGGTGACTTCCTGCGGCTGCTGCCGCGCTCGTCGACCGGCGAACGGATGAACCCGTACACCTCGATCTTCACCGGGGTGACCCCCGGCGACGGGCCGCGTCGGCTGCACGTCGTGCTGCTGGACAACGGCCGACGCCGGGTGGCGGCCGACCCGGTGGGCCGGGCGGCGTTGCGCTGCATCCGCTGCTCGGCCTGCCTGAACGTGTGCCCGGTCTACGAGCGGGTCGGCGGCCACGCCTACGGCTCGGTCTATCCCGGGCCGATCGGGGCGATCCTGTCGCCCCAGCTCACCGGGCAGGACGCCGGCCACAACGCGACCCTGCCGTACGCCTCGACGCTCTGCGGGGCCTGCTACGACGTCTGCCCCGTCAAGATCGACATCCCGGCCATCCTGGTCCACCTGCGCCAGACGGGGCCGAAGCCGGCCGCCGAACGCGTGGCGATGGCGTGGCTCGCCTGGACGATGCGTGACCGTCGGCGGTGGCGGGCGGCGCTGCGGGCGGCCCGCTCCGGCGGCCGGCCCCTGCGGGTGCTGGGCCGGCGGCACGACGGGCGGCTGCGCCGCGCCCCGTGGCCCCTGTCGGCGTGGACGACGCACCGCGACGCCCCACTGCCCGCCGAGGAGTCCTTCCGCGACTGGTGGCACCGCACCCATGACTTCTGAGCTGACCGCGCTCTTCGTCGCCCGGGCCGGGGACCACCACGCCGGGGTGCACCCCTGCACCCCGGCGGAACTGCCCGGGCTGCTCGCCACCCTGCTCGCCGGGGCGACCGCCGTGGTGCTGCCGCCCGGGACACCACCGCAGTGGACCACCCGGCTCGGCCCGCCCACCCTGGCCGGCGACACGCTCACCGCCACCGAGCTGGACGCCCCCGGCCTGTCCGTGCTCACCGGCTGCGCACTCGCCGTCGCCGAGACCGGCACCCTGGTCCTCGACGGGGGCGCGGCCCAGGGCCGCCGGTTGCTGACCCTGGTCCCCGACCACCACGTCTGCGTGGTCCGCGCCGCGCAGATCGTGGCCGACGTGCCCGACCTGGTGATCGCGCTGCCCGACCCCACCCGCCCCCTGACGATGATCTCCGGCCCCTCCGCGACCAGCGACATCGAGCTGAACCGGGTGGAGGGCGTGCACGGCCCCCGCCGCCTCGATATCGTCTGCCTCCCCCCGGGGTAGCCGGGCCGGGCCCACCGGACCCCGCCATGATCGCGCTCGATCCGTGTCGTAGTGGCATCCGGCCGCGCGACGGAGGGGACCACCTCCGGGATCGAGCGCGATCAAGCGGTTCCCGCCACGGACCGGCAGCGCGGGCCACGAGCGCACCCCGGCTACCCTCGCCGCCGTGGACGCTGTGGAGATCGAAGCACCCGTCGTCGCGGTCACCGTCTATCCGGACCGGGCCCGGGTCACCCGCCGGGGGAGCACCCGGTTGACCGCCGGGGAACACCGGATCCGGATCGCCCCCCTGCCGCTGCGGCTGCGCCGGGACTCCCTGCGCACCGGGGGCGGGGGCGCGGTCACCGTCCTCGGGGTGGAGGTGAGCACCTGGCGGCAGCCCCGCAGCACCGACGGTCAGGTCGACGCGCTCACCCGGCGGGCCCGGGAACTGGCCGACGCCCTGGCCGAGGTCGACGACGACGCCGAGGTCGAGACGCAGCGACGACAGTTCCTCACCCGGCTGGCCGACCGGGCCGGCGGCACGTACGCCCGCACGCTGGCCGCCGGTGACACCGCCCCGACCGACGTGGCCACCTTCGCCGACGCGGTGGCCGCCCAACTCGCCGAGTCCCACCGCCGTCGACGTGGGCTGGCCCGGCAGCGCACCGAGCTGACCGAGGAGTTGGCGGCCGTCGAACGGGAGCTGGCCGCCGCGAACGGCAAACGGGAACCGGACCGGCTGGCCGCCGAGGTGACGGTGGCGGTGGACGCCGACGACACCGACGTGGACCTGGAGCTGAGCTACCTGGTCGACGGGGCACGCTGGGAATCCTCCTACGACCTGCGGCTGGTCGAGGAGACCATGACGGTCACCTGGTTCGGTCTGGTCACCCAGGACACCGGCGAAGACTGGCCGCAGTGCGCGCTGCAACTCTCGACCGCCCGGCCGGCGGCGGCTGCCGGCGTACCCGAGTTGTCGCCCTGGTATCTCGACCGGGTCCGGCCGGTGCCGGTGCCCCGGACGGCGGCGAGCTTCGGCGCACCACCGCCCCCCGCGCCCGCCGCCGCCCCGGCCGGTGGTGGTGGGGTGGCCCGCGCGGGCGCCCCGCGCCCCGTGGTGCGGGAAAGCGTGGCCGAGGTCGAGCAGGGGGTCACCGCGGCCACCTACCGGCCGGCCCGCCCGGTGGCGGTGCCCGCCGACGGCAGCGCCTACCGGGCCGTCATCGCCGTGCTGGACCTGCCGGTCCGCCTCGACCACGTGACCGTGCCGGTCCGGGCCGCCGAGGCGCACCTGCGGGCGACGGTCCGCAACACCTCGGCGCACACCCTGCGCGCCGGCCCGGCGGCGGTCTTCCACGGTGCCGACTTCGTCGCCGCCACCCGGCTGCCGACGTGGGCGCCCGACGAGGAGACCGAGCTGGCGCTCGGGGTGGACGACCGGGTCCGGGTGGAACGGGAGCTGACCCGGCGGGCCGACACCCGGGCCGCCCTCGGCTCCACCCGGCGGCGGGACGTGGAGTACCGGATCAGCGTGGCCAACCACACCCCCAGGCCGGCGACCGTCGAGGTCCACGACCAGCTGCCGGTCTCCCGCGACGAGGCGGTGGCGGTCCGGGAGGCCGCCCTGACCCCGCCGCCGGACGAGCGTACCGAGCTGGGCGAGCTGACCTGGCGGTTGCGGCTCGGCCCGGGCGAGAGCGGCGAGATCACCCTCGGTTTCCGGGTCGAACTCGGCAAGGGGGTCGACCTGGCCGGCTGGCGGGAGTGACCGCCGCTCCCGCCGTGACCCGCCCGGCCGGCCGGGCGGGTCACGGCGGTCACCCGACGGCCGTCACGGTGAGCGCGGCGACCGACGGGTGGGGCCGCCCCTGCGCGTCGTCGATCGCCACGGCCAGCCCGCCGGTGGCCCCCGGCCCGGTGGGCGTGACCACCCGCAGGGCCGGGCCGCCGTCGACCCGGGCCACCGTCTCCCCGTCGCGCACGGTGACCGCGAGCCGGTGGGTGGCTGCCGGATCCAGCGCGGCCTCGGCGACCACCCGGCCGGCGCGCAGCAACGCCACCCGGCCGTGGGCCACCCGCACCGAGACCGTGGCGTCACCGTTCACCCCGACCAGCACGGTCACCGTGCCGCCGTCGGCACGCAGGCCACGCACCGTGGCGTCGGCCGTGTAGCCGGTCCAGTCCGCGCTGGCGTACGCGAGCAGGGTGCCGTAGGCGCGGCGGGGGCTGTCGGCGGGGAACCGGCCGCCGGTCAGCGGGGACAGGTCGGTCATCGGCTCGCCGTGCTGGTCGCGCCAGTCCCAGGCGCGGGCGAACGGGTCGGTCACCCCGGCCGGCACACCCGTGCGTTCGACGACCGCGCTGACCAGTTCGGCGGCGTCGGTCGTGGCGTACACCTCGGCCCGCTCGACCTGCCCGTCGGCCGCCGACCGGCGGCTGCCCGGTTGCGGGGCGAGCGACTTGTTGGTCAGCGCGCCGACGAACCGGGCGGCGATCAGGTCGCGGCTGAACGCGGCGGCCTGCGGGTCGGTCGTCGCGTCCCCGATCTCGGAGAACGGGTACGCGAACAGGCGCGGCCGGGGCAACCCGTGGGTGGTGAACGCGGCGAACATCGCATCGAAGTCGGCGGTCAGCCGCTGCCGGTAGGCGGCCAGGCTCTCCTGGGTGCCGGTGGTCGGCTCCCACCGCCGGTGGGTCAGCGGGGAGCCGAGCCGCCCTGGCGCGGTCTGCACCCGGGTGTGCAGGTCGTGGGTGTGCGCCTGGAAGTCCCACCGGCCGGAGCGGCGCATCCGGTCGATCTCCGCCCAGCTCAGGTAGTACGGCCGGTGGGTGCCCACCTGCCCGGTGATCAGGTAGGAGGCGGCCACCATCCGGTGCCGGCGCAGGATCGGGTCGGCGTACGACCACAGGCCCCGGGTGCCGTCGTCGAAGGTGAGGTAGACCGAACGGGCCGGCACCTCGCCGCCGCGCAGGTAGTCGACGTACTGGGCCGAGGAGATCGTCCGGTAGCCGGCGGTGCGCAGTGCGGTGAGCTGGGCGTCGAACGCCTCCGGGGTGACCACGTAGTGTTCCCGGCCGCCCGGCGTGGTCGCCGCCGGGTCGTCGCCGTGCGGTCGGATGTCGTGGTAGGCCACCACCACCGGCGCGGCCCGCTCCGGCAGCCGCCCGGCCGTCTCGGCGAAGCGGCGCAGGTCGGCGGGGTCGACCCGGGTGACCGGGGTGTCGTGCTGCCCGCTGACGTGACGGCGCAGGTCGGCCAGGTACCAGGACACCCCGAAGGGCGCCGCCACCACCAGCAGGGTCACCAGCGACAGCAGTCCGCCGAGCGTGCGGGGCCACAGCCGGCTCACCGGAGCACCTCGCCCCGGGAGAAGACCACCGCGTAGAGCAGCACCAGCACCGCCGCCCCGGCGAGGGTGAGCGCCACCCGGGCCAGCCGGCTCAGCAACCGCCGCCCGGCGTTCACACCGTGCTCCGCGACCACACGCCACGCCGGATCGTCCCCACCGACCAGGGCAGCAGCCAGGACAACATGGTGGCGGAGAGCACGCTCATCAACGGCCGGTACGCCCAGCGCGGGTCACCCGGGTTGTCCAGCCGGTAGGCCAGCCCCCACGCGGTGCCCTTGAGCAGCACCCCGCACAGGTAGAGCAGCGGCACCGCCCACCAGCCGCGCAGCGGCGCCCAGACCAGGTGGGAGAAGGCCATCGCCGGGGCCAGCGCCACCCACAGCGCGTGTCCGTAGTAGAGCGCGGCCGGGCCGGGCCCCCGCCGCCACATGAACGTGCCGGTGAAGAACAGGTTCCGCACGTAGCTTTTCTTCCAGCGGGTCTGCTGACGCAGGAACGGCCGCAGCCGGGCCGGCACGGTGGTCCACACCTTCGCCGAACGCACGTAGCCGACCCGCCAGGCGCGGGGCGGGTGGTCCTCGTCGCGGACGAACGGCGAGTCGGCGAAGCGCGCCTTGAGCCGGTCGCCGATCCAGCGTTGCCCCAGCACGTAGCCGGTGAGCTGCCGGTCGGTGGCGAACCGGAACTCGCCGCCGAGGAACCGGTCGGCCGCCCAGGCGGGCAGGTAGTTGAGCACCGCCTCCCGCCGGAACACCGCCAGCGGGCCGGAGACGCAGGTGACCGCCCCGAACGACGCCTCGGCAGCCTTGGAAACCCGGAACTGGCCCTCGTACCAGACGTCCTGGACCCGGGTGAGCAGCGACTCGTCGGGGTTCAGCGCGCGGGCGTGGCCGCTGACCGCGCCGAGGTCGGGTTGCCGCAGCAGGGCCTCGACGCAGCGGCCCAACGCGTCCGGGGCGAGCACGCAGTCGGAGTCGGTGAAGGCGAGCACGTCGCCGGTGGCGTGTCGGGCGGCGTGCACCAGGGCCCGCTTCTTTCCGACGTTGCGCGGCAGGTGCAGCACGGTGACCGGGAGTTCGGCGGCCAGCCGGTCGAGCACCTCGGCGGTGCCGTCGGTGGAGCCGTCGTCGACCACGATCACCTGCAACGGGCGGACGTCGCTGCCGGTCATCGACCGCACGCACGCCTCGATGCCGTCCGCCTCGTCCTTCACCGCCACCAGCAGGCTCACCGTCGGGGCCGGCGGCAGCGGCGGGAAGGAGGCGGTGTGCCGGGGCTGCGCCGGGGCCTCGGCGGGGTCGACGTAGCGGGCGTAGGCCAGGTAGAACACGGCGACGGTGGCGGTGAGCACGGCGAAGCCGTAGAACGCCAGCAGCGGGGCGTACGGCAACTGGGGCAGTTGCCGGGCCAGCAGCACGATCAGCGGCAGCAACGCGAGCACGGTGAGCAGCCGGCGCAGGCCACGCCGGACGGGGGCGGTCACCGGCATCTCAGACGACCTCCCGCCGGGGCAGCCCGGCCAGCCGGTAGGTGGCGTCGAGCACCATCGGCTGCCCGCGCAGCCACGCCTGGTCCAGGCCGGACTGGCGGGTGTGCACGACCACCAGGTCCCACTCCCGGTCGGCCGGGTCGGCGACCCGGTGCAGGGTCTGGCCGTCGGGGGTGCGGACCGTGTCGACGAGCTCGTCGACGAAGCCGACGTCCGCGCCGGCCCGGACCAGCTCACCGATGATCTCCAACGCCGGGGACTCCCGTACGTCGGCCACCCCGGGCTTGTAGGTCACCCCGGCGAGCAGCACCCGGGCGCCGAGCAGGGGGCGGCCGGCCCCGGCGAGCAGTTCCCGGATCCGGTCGACGACCCGGCGGGGGCGGGCGGCGATGCCCCGCATCGCGGTCTCGATCAGGGGCGCCTCGCGGCGTTGGCCGCGTACCTGCCACAGCAGGTAGTGCGGGTCGCAGGGGATGCAGTGCCCGCCCACCCCGGGGCCGGGCTGGAAGGCCATGAACCCGTACGGCTTGGTGTCCGCCCCGTCGATCACCTCGGTGACGTCCAGGTGCAGGTCCCGGCAGAGGTCGGCGAACTCGTTGGCGAGGGCGATGTTGACCGCCCGGAAGGTGTTCTCCAGCAGCTTGGTCATCTCGGCGGCCTCGGGGGAGCCGAGCCGGTGCACCAGGGGGGTGATCCGGGACAGCGCGGCGGCGGCCCGTGCGGTGCAGTCCGGGGTGGTGCCGCCGACGACCCGGGGGGTGAGTTCCTGGCGGTGCCGGTCGTTGCCGGGGTCGACCCGTTCCGGGGCGAAGGCCACGAAGACCTCCTGCCCGACCCGCAGGCCCCGGGCGGCCAGCGGCGCGACCAGCAGCTCCCGGGTGGTGCCGACGTAGCTGGTGGAGGTGAGCACGATGGTCTGGCCGGGGCGGGCGTGGGCGACCACCGCCGCGCAGGCCGCCCGCAACGCGGCGAGGTCGGGGGCGAGGTGCCGGTCGACCGGCGTGGGTACGCAGATCAGCACCGTGTCGGCGTCGGCGATCTCACCGACCGCGGTGGTGAGGCGCAGCGCGGGATCGGTGGCCCGCAACGTCTCCCGGAGTCGGTCGTGGTCGTCGTCGAGCAGGTCGGCGCGACCGGCCCGGATGTCGTCGAGCCGGTCCGGTGAGATGTCCACCCCGATCACCCGGGAGCCGCTGGCGACCAGGGCCAGGCTGGTCGGCAGGCCCACGTAACCGAGGCCCACCACGGCGGTACGCGCCCCGGGGGCGGTGGTGGCGGTGGCCGGCTCCGGTGGCGCGGCCGGGGCCGTCGGGGCGCTGGTCGGGACGTCGGACCGGGCGGCGGGCAGAAGCTGCGACATGGTCGGTGACCCTCACGGACGGTGAACGGGGATGACCCAAGAGTGCGACTAGCCCACCCCCGTCGGCTGTCCGACGAACAGTCGTCACGAAGCGAAAAGGCTACGGTCGGTGACTGTCCTTTCGGTCAGTTTTCGGCGTGTTACCTGCCCGGAAGCGGTGTTGCCACCTGGAAGTCCTGACCGGCGGTGGTCTCCGGCGCATCATGGGTCCCGCCCGTCCCACCGCTGTCACCGGTCGGTGCGGAGTAAGAATCATCACTGGCGGTGAGCCGTCGATCGTGCGCAACCCGCCGGGGCCGGCGGTCCGACCGGTCGGCCGTTCCCCGGCTCCACGGCCCCGCGTGTCGCCCCGGGAGCGCCCGGGCGGGACGGGTGCGATCCGGCGATCCGTGTGGTTCACCGTCTCTGCCGCCGCCTGGGGCGACGGGCGGGCGTGGTGTCGCCCGGCTGCTCCGACGGGTACTCCGGGCACCCCCGTCGATGGTCACCCACGGTGACGCAGCGGTGCCGGCTGCTGGGTGCCGCCGCGTGACGGGACGACGGCCCGGCTTTGTCGCCCGGGTGGGCTAGCCTCCGGTGTCTTAACCCACCGAGCCATGGGGTGTCCACATGGGATGGTCAGAGGTGTCGGGTGGCTACCAGGTCACTCTCCGCGATGGTGATGTCGTCGCCCGGAACGCCAAGGGACGGGAACTCCGTTCCGTGCCGGCGTCCCTGCGCGACGATCCGACCGTGGTGGGGCTGCGTCAGCTCACCGAGTGGCTGACCCGGCACGAGGGCCAGTGCCGCACGGACATCGAACGCTGGATGGTGCGTTCGCTGCCGGTGCCGGTCGCGGTCCTGACCGAGGTGTGGCCGGACGAGGCGTGGCGCACCGCGCTGACCGACCTCGTCGTCGTGGTGCTCGACGACGACGGCCACCGGGACCCGGACGGCGTGGGTCTGCTCCGCGAGGTCGGCGACGGTCAGGTCGGGCTGGTCGACCTCGACGGTGACTCCGTCCGCCGGGCCGCCCGACGGATCGTCATCCCCCACCCGGTCACCCTCGACGACCTCGACGACCTCCGGGAGTTCGCCGCCGAACTCCAGGTCCGCCAGTCCGTCGACCAGCTCTTCCGGCAGACCTGGGTCCGGGGGCCGCAGGTCGACGCGACGGCGACCCGGTTCGGCGACTACGCCGGCGGCCGGTACGACCAGCTGCGCCACCTGACGGCCCGCGCGACGAAGCTCGGCTACCCGGTGCGCGGCGGCAACGCGGTGTGCCGGATCGTCGAGGACGGGCGCACCGTCGAGGCCCGGTCGTGGGTCGGCGCGGAGGACCCGTACTTCGAGACCGAGACCGGTGACCTCGTCTTCACCGACCGGCACGGCACCGCCCTGCCGCTGGGCGCGGTCGGCCCGGTGGCCTGGTCGGAGGGAACCCGGATGGCCGCCGCGCTGTACGCCGGCCGGGTCGTGGCAGCAGAGCAGGAGGAGGACCGGTGAGCATCGACGCGATGGACCTGTTGGAGGCGGGCGCGGTGCTGCCCGTCGGCACGGTGGTGGCCAAGGACGACACCACCGACACCCTGACCGCCCGCCGGTACACCCACCCCGTCCTCGCCGGACGGACCGTGGTCCGGCTGGTCAGCGAGGCGCTGGGCGAGGCCGAGGACCTGTCCATGGAGTTCCTCGGCTTCGACCGGCCGCAGCGGGTGACCCCGGTCGGCGTGGTCCGCCAGCAGGCGCTCGGCTTCCCGGCCTGGGCGCTGGTCCACGACCCGGCCAACGGGCACCACGCCCTGGCCCTGGTCAAGGAGATCGAGCGGCTGGCCCGTACGGCGCGCTCCCGGGTCGGCCCGGCCAAGGACGGCTTCAACGCCCTCGGGGAGCGGCTGGCCCGGTCGGTGCCGCACTTCCTGCCCACGTTCTACGAGGAGGCCGGTCGGGCGTTCCTCGCCGCCGACAGCGTCACCCACGCCGCGAGCATGTTCGGCAAGGCCCGCGACGCCGAACGCGCCTACGGGCTGACCATCGACGAGGACCGCCAGCACGCCGTGTTCCTGGAGTTCGCGCTGGCCGGGGCGCTGACCGCGAAGGCGCTCTCCGGTCACGCCCGGGACCTCGCGACCCGGCGTTCCGCCGCCGACGCGTACGCGATGTTCCTGCGGCTGTGCGTGGAGCGCACCCTGGGTGGCCTGCCCCCGTACGCGGCGATGCACACCGACCTGCGCCGGCTGGCCCGCGCCGCCGGGCTCGACCCGGCCGCCGAGGACGAGCGGGTACTCGGCGAACTGTTGGCCGCGCCCGCGCTCAACCGGGCGCCGGAGGCGTTCTGGAACGCCTACCGGGCGTCGTTGGCCCGGCTCGCCGCGAACGATCCCGCCCTGCGCGGCCGGCTGCTCGGCCTGACCCCCCAGCACTGCGGCGACGACGTCTGGCTGGAGGTGCTGGAGTCGGCCGGCGCCACCCAGGCGCTCACCGGGCCGGCGGGCGGCGTCCCCGCCGAGGCCGAGTCGCCGGACGGACCCGCCGGCTGGCTGCGCCGCTTCGACGAGCACCGGGAACGCCGCTCGTGGCGGGTCCGCAAGCGGCACCCCGGGCTGCTCGCCCTGGTGGACCGGATGGCGGGACGGCTCAAGGCCGACGGGGTGCCGGTCGTTCTCTGCCGCGCCCACGACGCCGTGGACCTCGACCTGCTCGACACCTGCCTGGCGCTGGGGGTGCCCGTCGCGGATCCGGCCGACGACGTCCGGCACCGGCTGGACAACTGGTTCTCCGACGACACCGACGGCCGGCGTGACCTGGTCGCCGTCGCCGCCGACCCCCGGTTCCTGCCGATGCTGCTCGAGGGCGTCGAACGGCGACTGCGCACCGGCGCGCGCGACCAGCGCGACCCGACGCCCCGGGTACGGGAGATCGTCGCGGTGCCCGGCCTGCGGACCGCCCTGCGCAGCTGGCTGGACACCCTCGCCGACGCCGTCGGGCGGCAGGGGTTGCCGACACTCGACCAGCACCTCGACCGGGTCGGTACCGTCGCCTGCCCGACCGGCTTCGCCGTCAACCCCGACGCGGTACGCCGACTCGTCGACCACGACCTCGGCCCGGTCCTCGGCCGTACGCTGCGCTGCGGCCTGCTCGACGAGTACGGCTGGCCCGCCCTGGACACCGCCGCCGAACGGCTCACCGAGTCGACCACGGACGTGCAGCTCACCGGGCAGTGGCCGAACCTGCTGCTGCTCACCGGCGACCTGGTGACGGTCATCGGGCCGGACGCCGTGGAGCAGGAACACCTGATGCGGATCCCGGCCGGGGAGAACCGGTACCGCTGGCGGCTGGTGCTGCGCCACGTCGACGGGCAACTGCTGGTCTGCTGGGACCGGGGCCGGGACCGGGCCGCCTACTGGAGCGGCACCCCGGACGACGTCTTCACCCTCGCCGACGACGCCTTCACCACCTACCCCCAGCTGTCGCTGCCGCTGCCCGGCGGCGGGCGCACCATGGGGCGGCGTCCGTTGCGGGTCGGCGACCGGGCCGAGCGAACCGGTGGCCGGGTCATCAGCGACGGCACCACCTACTGGCTACGCGCCGCCGACCACCCGCTGGGCTGGCAGGAGTACGACCCCACGACGGGCGAGCGTGGACGGTTCTCCCGGCCGACGTTCTTCGAGGACGGCACCGTCGACGGTCGACCCCTCGACGCCGGCGCGTCCTGGCTGCGCCCCACCGAGTCGTCCGACAGCCCGCTGGGCCGCGCCGACGGGCTGGCCGGCTGGCGGGTGCGGCGCGGGGCGGACGCCGGCTGGTCCGGCGAAGCCGTGAACGGGCGGTCCTTCGCCCTGCCGGCGGGTGCCGCCGACGGCAGGCTCGCGGCGGCGGTGCGGTTCCCCGGCGCGGACACCACCTTCGGACTGCTGCACGGTGGCCGGGGCGCCAACGGCGAGCTGCTGCTCTGCGCCGAGGACGGCTTCCTGCTCGGGCGCTACCCGTCCGGCGGTGAGCGGTCCGCCTTCGCCGCCGGCAGCCGGCTGGTGCCGCCGCCGGAATACTGGCACTTCCTGCGGCCCCGCGACGAGGTCGGCTCGGCGGCGCTGCGCGACGTCACCGACGCGCAGGCCGGCGCCCTGCTGGCCGACGCGGCCGGGCTGGACGCCGCCCAGGTGCGGGCCCTGGTCGGCCGGCACCTGCCGCAGCTCACCGCGCCCGCCCTCGTCGCCGGGGTCGCCGGGCTCGTCACCCGGGCCGCCGAGCAGGTGACGCGGCTGCGGACGCTGGCCGCCGTGCTCGACGGCGAGCAGGACAACGCCCTGCCGGCGCAGGAGGCCCCGACCGGGTCACCGGCGGTCGACCGGCTGCTCTCCGAAGGGCTCGCCGGGCTGATCCAGTACTGCTACGCCGCGGAGGACAGCTCCCTGCGGCTGATCTCCCGCGCGGGCGCCGCGCTCACCGGCACCGACCCGACGCCTGCCGCCCGGGTCCAGCTGGACGGTGACCTCGACTGGTTCGACCTGCTGGGGGTACTGCCGGCCGCGATGTACCGGGCGGTGGCCCCGATCTGCCTGTCCGAGGTCCGTGAGGCGCTGCTGACGCTGCTGGAGGTGTGCGCCCGTTCCGGGCTCCTCGCCCCGGGCAGCCGACTGCGGCGGGTCACCCTGGTCGCCGACGGCAACCAGCCGCTCGACCACGTCCGGGGACAGGTGCTGACCGAGGCCGGCCGGCGGTTGCTGGTGCTCGCCGTCGACACCGACGACCGTGAACTCGACGTGCTCGACTGGACGCCGACCGGACGGTTCTCGGCGGTGTCCGGCTTCCGGATCACCGAGGAGCGGATCCTGCCGACCGGTGACGTCACGCCGCAGCGGATCGACGAGTTCGTCCGGCTCGCCCGGGCCAACGAGCCGATGGAGTGGCAGCCGGAGTGGGCCCGCACCCTGTCCGACGCGGCGGGCATGAGCTACTCCGAGGCGGTGCTGCTGCTGGCGGGCCTGCCCCGGCTCGTGTGGGAGAGGGCCCCCGCCGAACTGCTGACCATCCTGGAACTGCCCGACCCGGCCGCCCCCGCCGCGGCGGCCCGGTTCTGGGGCACCGGCGGTCGCGGCCGGCAGGTCTTCGCCAACCTGCTCGGGCGGCTGATCCCCGAGGACGCGGCGCGGCTGTGGGTCGACGGGCCCCGGCAGGATCTGATCGTCGAGGAGTGGGTGCGGCGGCACGGGCCACGGCGACCCGTGTCCGACGAGTTGATCGTTCAGGTGGACCGGGCCGGGGTGACCAGCCCGCTGCCGGCCTCGACGGTGCTCCACTGGGTCGCCAACGCGGCCACCGGCCGCTGGCTGGCCGGGTCCGGCACCGGTGTCGACGACGACGACGCGCTGATCGCGCTGACCAGGACGCTGCCGTGGCTGGCGTACCACCTGGCCGTCGACGACCCGATCCGGGCGGCGCTGCCGGTCGCCGCCGACCTGGCCCGGCAGCGGTTGGCCGACCCCGGCTTCACCGTCTTCGTCGGGCACGTCGACGGCACGAAGCTGCCGGCGTTCACCGCCGCGTTCGGCCTGCCGGTGACGACCGGCCCGGCCGGCACCGAGGTCGGCCCGGTGCTGATCCCGCCGACCGACCGCTGGCACCGGGTCCGGTTGTACCCGTCCCGGCTGTCCGCAACGGACGATCCGGCGGTGGCCGTGCTGCGGGCCCGCCTCGACCACGTCAACGAGCAGCTGCTCGCGGCGCTGCGGGCGCTGGTCGGCGGCCAGCTCACCGAGGTGGTGTCGCACGTCGTCCCGGCGATGGACGACGGCTTCGCGCAGGACCCGACCCGGTCCGACCCTGAACTGGTCGCCACGGTCGCCACGACGCTCGGGCTGGGTGCCGACGCCGCGGCGCTCTACCTGCAACTGCTCGCCCTGCCCGACCCGACCGACCGCAACGTCGCCCGGTGGACCGGCTGGAAGCCGGCCCGACTCAAGGCGGCCCGCGCCGAGCTGGCCGCGACCGGTCACGTCGTGGTGGCGAAACGGCCCCGGGCCGGGCGGTCGCTGTTCCTGCCCGGCGGCTGGTTGGCGCTCAAGGCGCCGCTGCTGCCGCTGGAACGGTGGAAACTCCCGCTGCTGATCGGGGGCGAGGGTGGCGTGACCGCCCTCGGCATCGTCTCCCCGGTGGCCCCACCGCCCCGCCTGTTCGCGCTCGCCTGGGCCCGGCTGCGCGACGGCGACGCACCCCGCTTCGACGATCTCGTTACGGAAGGCCGCCGATGACCACCACGACCACCCCGACGGCGCGTCAGGTCGAGCCGGCCGAACACGCCCACGCCACCGAGCTGGCGTTCCTCGCCGCGTACGACGACGGGGCCCGGCCGCCGGGCTGGCGGTTGACCCCCCGTGCCGTCGTCACGTTCATCGTCGGCAGCGCCGGTGTCCCGCTGGAACTGCCCCGACAGGCCCGCCGTGACGACCTGCCCCGCACCCTGACCGTGGCCGCCAAGTTCGTCGGGGAACGGGCACTGGTCGAACGCTGCGTCGTCACCCTCGCCGGGGAGCGGGGCCTGCTGCTCGTCGGCGAACCGGGCACCGCCAAGTCGATGCTGTCGGAGCTGCTGTCCGCCGCGATCTGCGGCAGCAGCGAACTGGTCGTGCAGGGCACCGCGGGCACCACCGAGGACCAGCTCCGCTACGGCTGGAACTACGCGCTGCTGCTCGCGCACGGGCCGAGCGCCGCCGCGCTGGTGCCGTCGCCGATCCTGTCCGCGATGCGTACCGGCGCGGTGGCCCGGGTGGAGGAGATCACCCGCTGCCTGCCGGAGGTCCAGGACGCGCTGGTGTCCATCCTGTCCGACCGGCGGATCGCGGTGCCCGAGCTGTCCGGCACCGCCGACGCCACCGTCCCCGCCGCGCCCGGGTTCACGCTGATCGCCACCGCCAACCTGCGTGACCGGGGGGTGTCGGAGATGTCGGCGGCGCTCAAGCGCCGGTTCAACTTCGAGACCGTCGGCCCCATCGGTGACCTGGCCCAGGAGATCGCCCTGGTGCAGCGGCAGGCCCGCGCCACGCTGGAGCGGGTGCAGGCCCCCTTCGCGGTCGACGAGGCCGTGCTGGAGGCCCTGGTCACCGCGTTCCGGGACCTGCGCGCGGGTCGGTCGGTCGAGGGCTGGGAGGTGGAACGGCCCTCCACCGTGATGAGCACCGCCGAGGCGGTGGCGGTCGCATCGTCGCTGGCGCTGGCGGCGGCCTACTTCCCCGGCGACCGGGACGTGTTGTCGCTGCTGCCGGGTCACCTGCTCGGCGTGGTCCGCAAGGACGACCCGGCCGACGGGGCCAAGTTGCTCGGCTACTGGGACGGCGCGGTGCGGCGGCGGGCCGAGGACGGTGCGCGGCTGTGGCGGCAACTCTGGGAACTGCGCGATGTCCTCGCCGACTGAACCGCCGTCCCCGGCCGGGCCGCCGTCGCCGCGCGCCGCGCAGGTGCCCGCCGGGCCACCGGCGGAACCGGTCGACCCCACGGTCGCGGTCACCGCGCTGGCCGGGCACCGGCGGCCCTACCTGATCGGGGTACGCCACCACTCGCCCGCGCTGGCGGTGGCCCTGCCCCGGCTGCTGGCCGGGTACCGGCCCGAGGTGCTGCTCCTGGAACTCCCACCGGAACTCGGCGAGTGGCTGCCGTGGCTCGCCGACCCGGCCACCACCGCCCCGGTGGCGCTGGCCGGGGTGGTCGGCGAGGGCGGGGGACCGGCGTTCTACCCGTTCGCCGACTTCTCCCCGGAACTGGTGGCGGTGCGCTGGGCCGCCCGTAACGGGGTTCCGGTCGTACCGTGTGACCTGCCGTTGGCGGACGCGGCCTGGGGGGAGCGCGAGCCGGGTGCCGCCCCGACGCCGGGCTTGTCGTTCGCCGACGCGCTGCGCGCGGCGGGCAGCGGGCGGGCCGACGAGGACCTGTGGGACCGGTCGGTCGAGGCCCGCGCCCCGGGCGCCGACCCGGAGGCGGTACGCCGGGCGGCGCTCGCGGTCGGCTGGGCGATGCGGGCCGACGCCGAACGGGGGACCGGGGTGTCCCCCCTCGACCTGCGGCGGGAGGCATGGATGCGGCAGTGCCTGGCGGAGGCGGGGCAGCGTCGGGTCGCCGCCCTGGTCGGCGCGTTCCACGCCCCGGCGCTGCTGACCGGTGCGCCGGCCCCGTCCCGGGCCGGGCCGGCCGGTGCGTCGTCGGTGGTGACGTCGCTGGTGCCGTACACGTTCGGGTTGCTCGACGCCCGGTCGGGCTATCCGGCGGGCATCCGCGATCCGCAGTGGCAGCAGTCGGTCCTCACCGCCGCCGGCGACCCCGCCGCGGTCGAGTCGGCCACGACCGCCGCCGTGGTGGCCGTCTGCGCGGCTATCCGGCGGGCCGGCCACCCGGCCGGTCCCGGCGAGGCCCGGGAGACGGTCCGGCTCGCCCTCGACCTGGCCCGACTGCGCGGCCTGCCCGCACCGGGCCGGGGTGAACTGGTCGAGGCGATCCAGAGCGTGTTGGCCCACGGCGAGGTGCTCGGTCGGGGTCGGGCGGTGGCCCGCGCGATGGAGGAGGTACTCGTCGGGGACCGGCGCGGCGCGCTGGCCCCCGGTGCCCCCCGCTCCGGGCTGGCCCCGGCGGTGCGGGAACTGCTGGCCCGGTTGCGCCTGCCCGGGGCCGGCGACCCGGCCAGGGAGCTGCGGTTGGACCCGCTGCGTTCGCCGCTGGACCGGCGGCGGGAGATCACCCTGCACCGGCTGACGGTCTGTGGCGTCGGCTACGCCACGCCGGTCGCCGGCACGGGGGTCGGCGGGGTCGACCCGGTCACCACCCGCTGGCGGGTGGAGTGGTCGCCCCGGACCGAGGCGACCATCGAGGTGGCCGGGCTGCACGGGGTGACCCTCGGCCAGGCCGCCGAGGGCGCGTTGGTGCAGCGGCGACGGCGGGAGCGGGCCGAGGACGGACCGACGGTGACCGCCCTGATCGCCGGGCTGGAGGACGCCGCCCGGTGCGACCTGGCCGGGTTGGCCGCCCGCCGGCTCGCCGAGGTGGCGGTCACCGTACCGGCCGAAGGCACCCTCGGTGAACTGGTCGCCGCGTTGGCGCTGCTCGACCGGTTGCGCCTCGGCCACCTGCCGGGCACATCGGAGCTGCCGGCGGACGAACTGGGCCGGGTCGTCGAGGCGTTGGAGAGCGCGGCGGTCCGGCAGGTCGACGGGCTGCTCGGCGCCGAGGACGTATCCGACGCGGAGGCGTTGGCAACGCTCGCCCAGCGGGCCGACGTCGCCGGGGCGGGGCTGCGCCTGGCCGACTGCCTGGCCCGGCTCGCCACCGGGGGTTCGCCGCTGATGGCTGCCGCCGCCGGGGCGGTCCAGGTCCTGCTGGGCCTGCGGGAGCCGGCCGCCTACGGACGGCTCGTCACGTCCTGGCTGGACACCGCGACGACGCCCACCGGACGCCAGCAGTTGCAGGGCCACCTGACCGGGTTGCTGGTCGCCGCCGAACCGCTGCTACGGGCCAGCGACGAGGTGCTCGACGGGCTCCTGGAACGGGTCGAGACCCTGCCCGACGAGGAGTTCCTCATCCGGCTGCCGGCGCTGCGCGCCGGCTTCCACGTGGTCAGCCCGGCCGGGCGGGACCGGCTGCTGGACGTGGTCCGGGAACGACTGGACGACACCGGTCCGACCGCCGACGTCGCGGTGCTCGACGACCCGGACGCCCTGCTGGTCCGGCTGCACGCCGACGCGGCGGGCCGCCGGGCGCTCCTGGCGCAGGGTCTGCTCGCCGCCGAGCCGGCGGACCCGTCGCCGCAGCCGCCGACGGTCACCGACGCGACGCGGCCGGCCGTCCGGCGTACCCCGGCCGGTGGGTTGTCGACAGTGGACCGGTGGCGGCTGGTGCTCGGCCGGGAGTCGACCCGGGTCGGGCCGCGCGCCCGCCGCTACGCCACCGCGCTCGACGAGCTGTACGGGGCCGGCCGGGGTGAGGGGGCCGGTGCCGAGGCGGCCGGTCGCGCCGGCCGGGAGGCGTCCTTCCCCGGCGTACGGGAGTGGGCGCAGGAACTGTCCGCCCTGTTCGGCCCCGGGGTGCGCGAGGAGGTGCTGGCCCGGGCGGTGGAGGCGGGCCGGCTGGACGCGGTCACCGAACTGGACCCGGCGGCGGTGCGCCCGTCGGTCGAGCTGCTCCGTGACGTGCTCACCCTCGCCGGTGGGCTGCCGGAGTCCACGGTGGCGCGGCTGCGCCCGCTGGTGGCCCGGATCGTGGCGGAGCTGACCCGGCAGCTGGCCGCCCGGCTGCGCCCGGCGTTGACCGGGTTGACGACCCCCCGCCCCACCTACCGGCCGGGTGGCCCGCTGGACCTGCCCCGGACGCTGCGCGCCAACCTGACCACCGCCCGCCGCGACGGGCAGGGCCGGGTGACGCTGGTGCCGGAGCGGCCGGTGTTCCGGACCCGGGCCCGCCGGGGGGTGGACTGGCGGCTGGTGCTCGTCGTCGACGTCTCCGGCTCGATGGAGGAGTCGGTGATCTGGTCGGCGCTCACCGCCGCGGTGCTGGCCGGTGTCCCGGCGCTGAGCACGCACTTCGTCGCCTTCTCCACCGAGGTGGTGGACCTGACCGAGCGGGTGGACGACCCGCTGGCCCTGCTGTTGGAGGTCAGCGTCGGCGGGGGCACGCACATCGCGGCCGGGCTGCGCTACGCCCGGTCCCTGGTCACCGTGCCGCAGCGGACGATGGTGGTGGTGATCAGCGACTTCGAGGAGGGGTACCCGATGGGTGGTCTGCTGGCCGAGACCCGGGCGTTGGTGGAGGCGGGCTGTCAGGTGCTGGGCTGTGCCAGCCTGGACGACACCGGCCGTCCCCGCTACTCGGTCGCGGCGGCGGGTCAGCTGGTCGCGGCGGGGATGCCGGTTGCCGCGTTGAGCCCGCTGGAGCTGGCCCGGTGGGTCGGCGAGCAGGTGCGGCGGTGACCGGCCTGCCGCCGGTGACCGCGCCGGTGCTGGCCGAGGCCCTGGAGGCGCTGCCCGCCCGGCTGCGCCGCAAGGTCGACGACGCGGTCGCCCGGGCCGCTGGCTGGCCGGTCACCGGCACGGACGGCGGGGCGACGGTCCGGGTCGACGAGGCGACCACGGTGACCCTGGTGACGGCCGACGGGGTGGTGCGCCGCGCCGCCGACGCCCGGTGCAGTTGCCTGCTCGCGCCGAACTGCCTGCACCGGATGGCGGTGCTCGCCCTGGCCCCGGTGGACGACGCGGCTGCCATGAACGACGCGGCCCGGGTGGACGACGCGGCCGCCGGCCGGCCCGTCGATCCGGCTTGCGCGACCGAACCGCCCGCCGGGGTGACCGGTGACGCGGTGGCGGAGGGTGCCGGGTCGCCGCCCGCGCCCACCGAGCGGCAGCGGGCCGCCGCCGACGGGCTGTGGCAGGTGGGCGTGGCGGTGCTCGGGGCGGGGATCGTCGGCTGCGGGGTGGTGCTGCGGACCGCCCTGCTGCGGGCGGTGCACGAGGCCCGGGCCAACGGCCTGCACCGGGCTGCCGCGGCCGGCACCCGGGTCGCGGCCGGGCTGCGGGCCGCCCGGGAGGGCGAACCCCAGCACCGGCTGGCCGACCTGACCGACGACCTGCGGGAGCTGCTGGCGGTGTCCCGCCGGCTGCGCGGGGAGACGCCGGCCGGTGACCTCGGCGCGTTGCTGGGCACCGCCCGGCGGACCTACGACCCACAGGCCGGCCTGCGACTGTACGGGCTCTGCACGGTCCCGGTGGTGGCCGATTCCGGGTACGCCGGGGTGGTCACCTACCTGGCGGACCGCGACGGTCGACTCTGGACGGTCGCCGATCTCGCCCCGGGTGACGCGGGCCGGGCCGCCGGCGCGGGTGACGCGACCGTGGCGGTGGGCGAGTCGGGGCTCAGCCACCGGCAGCTCACCCGGGCCGGGCTGGTGGTGTCCGGCGGCACCGCCTCGGAGTCGGGGCAGTTGGGTGCCGGGCGGGCGGTCCGGGCGGCGCGGGCCGCCGGGGTGGGCTGGGCCGAGGAACCCCTCGCCGGGCTCTGGGCGCAGCCCCTGCCCGACCAGGTCCGGCGGGCCTTCGGCGCGGTGACCCTGCCGTTGCCGGAGCGCCCGGCCGGTGCCGACCTGCTCTTCCTGACCGTACGGGTGCTGGGTGGGCACGACCACACCGTCCTGGTCGACACCGCCGACGGGGCGGTCCTGACGCTGACCGTCGCCGACGAGCACGCCGCCCTGCCGCACCGGGCCAACCTGCGCCTGCTGGGGCAGGCGGTGGGGGCGCGGCTGCGCCTGGTGGGTCGGCTCGATCCGACCCGCCGGGCGACCGTCCAGGCGCTCGCCGTGGGACCGGTCGACGACGACGGGCCGGGGCTCACCCTGCCGGCGAGCTGGGCGGGTCACGCCGATCTCGGCTACGACCGGCTGCACACGAGCCAGCTCAGGACGGGGGACGCTGCGGCGGTGCCACCGCCCGACCGGCTCGCGGCCCCGGACCCGGCCGTGCCGCGTCCCCGGCTCGGCGATCCCGCCCTGGAGTCGTTGCGCCGGCAGGTGGAGCGGGTCGTCTCGGGTGGCCGGGCGATCCAGGCGTTGGCCGACCCGACGGAACGGAAGCTGCGGCTGGCCCGCCTGGACCTCGGCGCGCACCTGCTCGCCGCGATGGGATCGGCGGCCCGGGCCCGACCCCGGGATGCCTTCGGGCGGCTCACCGACGACGACGGGCAGGCGTTCGCCGCGTCCTGGCTGGCGTTGGCGGTCTACGAGGAGGCGGCGGCCCGGGCGTCGGCGGAGGCGTCCTGGCTGCCGTGACCGTTCACGCCCGGCCGGGTCATCCGCCTGTCGGCCCGGCCCCGCCCGGGTCGGGCCGGTCAGCGGGCGTCGTCGGATACGGCGGTGGACAGCAGCGTGACCAGGTCGTCGAGGGTGTCCAGGGGCCGGCCGGGACCGTTCAGCTCGACCTCGACGTCGTACTCCAGCTCGATCGCGTCGACCATGCGGAGCAGGCCGAGCGAGTCGACGCCGAGAGCGACCATCGAGCCGCCGGTGAGCAGGTCGGTGGCCGCGACGTCGCCGCCGGTGGCCTCGCTGACCAGGTCGGCGAGCCGCCCCCGCAGGTCGGTGGTGTCGTTGGTGTCCATCAGCGCTCCTTCACGGACGGCCGGACGATCTCGGCGATCTCGGCGATGGTGGGGGTGTCGAAGAAGGCGTCCAGGGGCACCTCGACGCCGAGTCGTTGCCGGATGCGGCCACTGATCCGGGTGATCGTCAGCGAGTGGCCGCCCAGGTCGAACAGGTCCTCGTGCACGCCGATGTCGGGGATCCGCAGCACCTCCTGCCAGATCAGCCGCAGCTGGGTCACCACCGGATCGTCGTCCCCGACCGGCATGACGGCTGCGCCCGGTGCCGGGTCGCCGGGCGACCCGCCGGTTTCGGTGGTTCCGGTGGTGCCGGGTGCTCCGGTGCCGGGCGTGCCGGTGGTGCCGGGCGCGAGGATGGTGCCGGGGGGATCGTCGGTGGTGCCGGCCGGGGGCGTCGCGGTGCCGGCCGGGCGGGTGGGGTCGGTGACCGGTGGCCGGGGGAGGTCCACGGTGAGGTCCCGGGCGGCCAGGGCGGCCCGGTCGACCTTGCCGTTCGGGCTCGACGGCAGCCGGTCGAGCGGCACGAAGTCGGTCGGCAGCACGGCCTGCGGCAGGCTCGCCGCCAGGTGCCGGCGCAGCTCGGCCGGTGCCGGGTCGGTGCCGGTGCGGGCCACCAGGTAGGCGACGAGCCGGGGCCCGTCGGCGTCCGGGCGCAGCACCGTCGCCGCGCCGGCCACGGCCGGATGGTCGAGCAGCCGGGCGTCGATCTCACCCAACTCGATCCGGTGTCCCCGGATCTTCACCTGGTCGTCGGTGCGGCCGAGGAAGTCCAGCCGCCCGTCGGGCAGCCACCGGCAGCGGTCGCCGGTGCGGTAGAGCCGCTCCCCGGGCCGCCCGAACGGGTCCGGCACGAACACCTCGGCGGTCCGGTCGTCGCGGCCGAGGTAGCCGGCGGCCAACCCGACGCCGGCCAGGTGCAACTCACCCGGCACCCCGATCGGCACCGGTCGTCCCGAGGTGTCCAGCAGGTACGCCCGCACGTTCGGCAGGGGCCGTCCGATGGTGACCTCGTCGGGATCGGCGGGGACGTCGGCCATCGTGGCGTACACCGTCGCCTCCGTCGGGCCGTACCCGTTGATCAGGCGGCTGGTGCGGGCCCGCAGGTCCCGGGCGAGGGCGACCGGCAGGGCCTCCCCGCCGGTGACCGCGACCAGCGGCGGGGTGGGCCCGGCGGCGTCCGGTGCGGGCGTGCCGAGGCCGGCCTCCAGCAGCACCCGCCAACCCGACGGGGTGGCCTGGGCGTGGGTCACCCCGGCGGTGTGGACCAGCCGCAGCACACCCGCGCCGTCGAGGGGGCCGACCGTCGAGGCGACGACCACCCGGCCGCCGGTGACCAGCGGCAGGAAGACCTCCACGGTGGAGATGTCGAACGACAGCGAGGTCAGGTGCAGCCACCGGTGCGCCGGGCCACTGCCCAGCAGGTCCCGGACGCCCAACAGCAGGTTGGTCAGCGCCCCGTGCCGCACCGACACACCCTTGGGTCGGCCGGTCGAGCCCGAGGTGTAGAGCACGTAGGCCAGGTCGTCGGCGTCCGGCGGCACGGCGGGGGTGACCGGCGTCGGCCCGGTGAGCAGGTCGATCCCGTCGAGGGCGAGGGTCGGCCAGGTCAGCGCGGTCACCGTCGGCGTCACCACCAGCGTGGGGGTGGCGTCGGCGAGGACGAGTTCCCGGCGGGCCGGCGGGTGCTGCGGATCCACCGGCAGGTACGCGGCCCGGCAGCGCAGCACCGCCAGTAGGGTGACCACCGCCCGCCAGGACCGGTCCAGGGCGACCGCGACGAGTGACCCGGGCCCGATCCCACGTTGGCGCAGCAGCCCGGCCAACCGGTCGGCGGCGGCGTCGAGCTGCGCGTAGCTGAGGATCAGGTCGTCGTCGACCACGGCCGGCGCGTCCGGGTCGGCGGCGACCCGGGCGGCGAACAGGGTGGGCACGCTCGCCCCGGCGGGGTACGCCCGGCCGGTGTCGTTCCACTCCCGGGTGACCCGGTCGAGTTCCTCGGCGGGCAGCACCGGCAGCTGCGCCACCGGCCGGTCCGGGTCGGCGACCACGGCGGCGAGCAGGGTACGCAGGTGCGCCCCGACGCGGCGTACCGCGTCGGTCGGGATCGCCGCCGGGCTGTGCTGGAGGCTGACCGTGGGGCCGGTGGGGGCGTCCACGATCTGTACGTGCAGGGCGTTGCGGGCGGCGCCACCGAACAGCGTCCAGTCGACCGCTGCGGTCACCCCGGGGAAGACCGGTTCCGCGCCGCGACGCCGGTAGCCGACGCTGACCGGGGTCACCGCCGGGGCGGGCCGCAGACCGGGCACCGCGTGGGCCAGCGGCACGGCCCGGTGCCGGTACACCTCGCGCAGCCGGACCCGCACGGCGCGGGCGTACGCGCGGAACGTGCCGTCGGCCGGGTCGACGGTGACCGGCAGTTCGTTGACGAACAATCCGATCCGGTCGGCCTGCTCGGGGGTGCGGGTGGACAGCGCCACCCCGACCGGCGTGCCCTGGTTGCCGTACCGCCCGAGCAGGGTGTGCAGCGCGGCGAACAGCAGCTCGAAGCGGGTCACGCCGAGCGACCGGGCCGCCGGGTCGAGGCCGTCGACCACGTCGGCGGGCAGCGTCACCTCGACGGCGACGCCGGGTTCGGCGCCGGTGGGTAGCCGGCGCAGGCCGGGCAGCACCACGTCGCCGGGGCCGGACCAGTGCCGCGCCCAGAAGTCGCGGGCGGCGGGCAGGTCGACGGCGATCCGCTGCTGCTCGACCGCCGCGCGGCCGGCGTGGTCGTCGCCGGGCTGTTCCGGGCCGGTGTCGGCGGGCCGCACCGGGCCGGCGGACCGGGCGGCGGCGTATCCGGCGGCCAGGTCGTGGACCAGCACGTCCTTGGAGGTGCCGTCGAAGACCAGGTGGTGCGCGGTGACCAGCAGCAGGTGGGCACCCGTCGTCCCGGTCAGCAGGGTGAACCGGGCCAGCGGGCCGGTCCGCAGGTCGTACGGCCGGGCGATCTCCTCGGCGACCCGGGCGTCGGTCAGCTCCCCGAAGGTGACCGCCGGGCGGGTGTCGGCCGGCGTCAACCGGGGGGTGCCGTCGTCGTCGGTGCCGACCCGGGCGGCCAGGACCGGATGCCGGGCGACCGTCGCCGCGCACGCCGCGACGAGGGCCGCCCGGTCCAGCTCCGCGCCGAACCGGATGCCCAGCGCCATGTGGTACGCCGTGCCGGCGACCCCGGCCTGTTCGGTGAACCAGACGGCGTGCTGCGCGAAGGTCGCCTCGGCGGTGCCCACATGCTCTCCCATGGTCGTGCTGTCGGTGCGGGTGGTCAGTTGTCGAACAGGACGGTCAGCTGCCGTTTGAGCACCTTGCCGCCCTCGTTGCGGGGCAGCCGGTCCAGCAGCAGCAGCCGGGCGGGCAGCTGGTGGTCGGCCAGCCGGTCGGCGAGGAAGCCGCGCAGCACCGGCAGCGTCAGCCCGTCCGTGCCGGCCTGCGGCCGGGTCACCACGGCGGCGGCCACCGCAGAACCGAGCACCGGATGCGGCACCCCCACCACGGCTACCTCGGCGACCAGCGGATGCTCGTGCAGCGCCGCCTCGACCTCGACGGTGGAGACCTTGAACGCACCGGTCTTGATCACGTCCTGGTGCCGGTCGGTGAGGTAGAGGTAGCCGTCGGCGTCGATCCGGCCCACGTCACCCATCCGTACCCACCCGTCGCGGAAGGTGGTCCGGTTCGCCGAGTCGTCGCGGTAGTAGGCGCGCGGGTGCGGTGAGCGTAGCCACACGTCGCCGGTCGTCCCGGCCGGCAGCGGGCGGCCCCCGGGGTCGGCGACCATCAGCTGCCCGCCGACCGGCCGGCCGACCGCGTCCGGCCGGGCCGGGTCGTAGATCATCGTGGTCTGCGCCGGGGCTGCCTCGGTGGAGGTGTAGTAGTTGACGATCGTGGCCTGCGGGAAGGCCGTGGCCAGCCGGGCCGCGACCGCCGGTGGCAGCGGCGCGGCGGTGGACCCGATCAGTTGTACGCCGCTGGTGTCGCGGTCCCGCAGCGCCCCGGAGTCGAGCAGCTCGATGGCGATCGACGGCACCACGAACACCGTCCCGGTGCCGGCGGCGGCGACCAGCCGGGCGAACCGGACCGGGGTGAACCGGGGCAGGGTGAGCGCGGCGGCCTTCGCGGTCAACGCGTTGAGCAGCATCGTCTGCCCGGCGTTGGTGCCGATGGCGAAGGCGTGCAGGAACCGCTGCGAGTGGGCCAGGGCCAACCGGCGAGGGTGGTGCGGCGCACCGGCGGTGAGGTTGGCGTGCCGCGCCGACACCCCCTTGGGGCGGCCCGTCGTCCCCGAGGTGTAGAGGATCTGCGCGAGGTCACCGGGGCGGACGGTGACCGGGTCGCCGTCGTCGGGGTGCCCGTCGGCGCGCAGCTCGGCGTCGCCGAACACCGCCACGCCGGGTGGGGCGGGTGGGGCGGGGGTGTCGTCGCCGTACACGACGGCGGTGGCCGTGCAGTGGGTCAGCGCGTACCCGAGCTGCCCGGCGGCGAGCCGGTCGGACAGCGGCACCGCCACCCCGCCGGCCCACAGGACCCCGCAGTACGCCACCGCGTAGCGGACCCAGTCGCGGGGGCCGAAGACCAGGCCGACCCGGTCGCCGGGGCGCAGCCCCCGACGTCGCAGCGCGGCGGCGACGGCCCGTGCCCCGGCGGACCACTGGGCGAAGGTCAACGTGGCCACCTGGTGCACCTCGACCGCCACCTGGTCCGGGTGCAGCCCGGTGCGCCAGTCGAGCAGTTCCGGCAGGGTACGCGGCGGTGGCGTCCCGGTGGGTGTCGTGCTCACCGCGACCCTCCCGTCCCGACACCCACCGGGGTCCGGTCGGCGGGGGCGGTCGTACGGGCCCGGCGTTCCTCGAGGCCGACCAGGTCGTCCGGGGGCGCGTCGGGCACCTCGTCGTCGAACCGGGCCAGGGTGGGGGTGGCCAGCGACACCAGCGCGGTCAGCGCGATGCACACCCCGAACAGCACGTAGAGCAGCCCGTGCCCGCGACCCGGCCCGACCCCGAGCACCACCCCGACGGTGCCGGCCAGCGCCCCGTCGGGCAGCAGCGTGGGCTCCACCACCCGGGCGGCGAACGGGGCGACGACGCCCCAGCCCAGCGGCAGGGTGGACTGGGCGACCATCTGGTTGACCGCGAACACCCGGCCGTGCACCCGGGCCGGCACCTTGGTCTGGATGATCGTCTGGTAGACGCCGTTGACGATGCCCAGCGCCAGGTACATGCCGAAGGCGCCGGCCCCGATGAGCAGCAGGTTGGGTCGCAACCCGGTCAGCACGGCGGCCACCGCGATGCCGAGGGTGCCCAGCAGCACCGCCCGCATCCGGCGTCGGCGGGGTCCGCCCCAGAGCAGCATCACCAGGCCCCCGGTGGCCGCACCGACCCCACCGGTCAGCGCGACGCGGGACACGTCGGTGAGGTCGGCGAAGCCGAGCACCAGCGGGGAGAGCAGGAACAGCACCGGGAACAGGAAGAAGTTGAGCGCGGCGAAGAACGCCAGCATGGCGCGGAACTCCCGACGCCGCAGCGCGTAGCGCAGCCCGGCGACGATCTCGGTGCCGATGCCCTCGCGGCGTTGCAGGGCCAGGGTGCGGGGGAACCGGACGACCGCCAGCACCCCGACCGCGAACAGGTACGACGCCACGTCGACGAGCAGGATGCCGCGCAGCCCGACGGTCTCCAGCAGGGCCACGGCGAGCAGCGGCACGGTGAACTGGGTGAGGCCGACGGCGGTCTGGGTGAGGCCGTTGGCGTGCCCGAGGAAGCGTTTGGGCACCAGTTGCGGCACCGCCGAGACGAACGCGAGCCGTTGGAAGGCCAGTGCCACCGACAGCCAGCCGACCAGCGGATAGAAGTGCCACACCTGCGCCCGGTCGGTGAGCACCAGCCCGGCGAGCACCGCGTTGGCGCTGCCGGCGGCGAGGCCGGCGAGTAGCAGCACGCGCCGCCTGCTGGTGCGGTCGATCAGCGCGCCGGCCAGCGGTGCGACCAGCAGGCCGGGCAGCAGGCCGAGCACGGCGAACAGGGCGAACCGGGCGAGTGACCCGGTCTGCGTGTAGATCCACAGTGGAATCGCGAAGGTGGTCAGCGCGGTGCCCAGCCCGGAGACGACCTGACCGGCCGCGACCAGGCCGAAGCGGCGCAGGCTCGGCGGTGGCGCGGTCCGGCCCCGGTCCCCGCCACCCACGCCTGCCGGGGGCGGGTCGGACGTGGTGGGTGCGTCGGCGCTGCGGCGGGAGACGGCGGCGAGCTGCCAGGCCGGTGGCGTGGCGTCCGACCCGGTCGGGGCGGGCCGGGGTGGCGTGTCGAGCCGTCGGTGCACGTCGGTGACGATCTCGGCCAGTTCATCCGACCGGTACTTGAGGAAGTAGTGCCCGCCCTCGTCGACCACGACGAGCGCGGTGCGGTCACTGAGGAAGTGCCATTCCCGGAACCGTTCCTCGTGGTAGTCGGTGCTGCGGTCCCGCTCACCGACCACCGAGACGACCGGTGCCCGCAGCGGGGTGACCCGCCGGCGCATCAGGTCGGTGAAGTAGTCCTCGGCCACCCGGGCGTCGTGCCGCATCGCCCGGACCAGGAACCGCACCTCGTCGGGGGCGAGCGAGCCGACGGCGGTGCCCTGCGCCTGCAACCAGGTGCGGTAGATCCGGTCGCTGCGCAGCCGTTCGGCCAACCGCAGCCGCAGCAGCGGCCCGAGCGGCCCGTCGGCGGGGCGGGCGAACGGGAACACCGCACCGAGGTAGACCGCGAGCAGGTCCCGTCCGGCAGCCTCCAGCCGGCGGGCGACCTCCACGGCCAGCGCCCCGCCGGGGCCGCAGTGCCCGTACACGATCAGTGGGCCGGTGACCCGGCCCAGAAGTTCCGCGACCACCCCGGCGGCGACGTCGGCGATCGGTGCGGGCTCGTCGGCGAGGCCGATGTCATGTCCGGGTACGGCCACCGCCAGCAGCCGGTACCCGGCCGGCAGCGCGTCGGCCAGCGGCTGGTACACCACCGCGCTGCCCCCGCCGTACGGCACGCACACCAGGGTGGCGACCCGGTCGACGGCGGGCACCGGCGGCGTCAGCTCGTGCAGCAGCCCGGCCCGACCCGGGTCCGGCCCGCCGACGAAGCCGGCCAACTCGCGTACGGTGCGGTACCGGAACAGGTCCATCACGCTGACCGTCGGGGTGCCGTCGGTGACGGTGGGCAGCTCCCGGCGCAGCCGGGCCACCACCCGGGTGGCCAGCAGCGAGTGCCCGCCCAGGTCGAAGAAGTCGTCGGTGACGCCCACCTCGGGCACCCCGAGCACCGCCCGCCACACGTCGGCCACCAGCGTCTCCACCGGCCCCACCGGGGGCACCCGCTCGCCGGTCGGGCCGTCGTCGGTGGGCTCGGGCAGGGCCCGCCGGTCCACCTTCCCGTGTTCCTGCAACGGCAGCCGGTCCAGCACCACCCAGCGGGTGGGCACCATGTGCTCGGGCAGCCGCCCGGCGAGCAGGCGACGCCAGCGCGCCGGGTCCGGGGCGTTCGCGTCCGGCCCCGGTTCGGCATCCGCGTCCGGCCCCGGTTCCGGCTCCAGGTAGGCCACCAGCCGCTCGTCGCGCAGCAGCACCGCCGCTTGGCGTACCCCCGGGCAGTCCCGCAGGGCGGCCTCCACCTCACCCAACTCGACCCGGTAGCCACGGATCTTCACCTGGTGGTCGCGGCGACCGAGGAAGACCAGCTCCCCGTCGGCCCGCCACCGGCCCAGGTCACCGGTGCGGTACAGCCGGGACCCGGGCGGCCCGTACGGGTCGGGCACGAACCGTTCGGCGGTCGGGCCGGGCCGGTGCAGGTAGCCCCGGGCGAGCCGGTCCCCGCCGAGGTACAGCTCACCGGGCACCCCGACCGGCACCGGACGCATCCGCTCGTCGAGCACGTGCACCGAGGCGTACGGCAGCGGCCGGCCGGTCGGTACCGGGCCGACGTCCGGCCCGTCCACGGGCACCTGGTAGGTGGCCACGCCGACGGTGGCCTCGGTGGGCCCGTAGTGGTTGAACACCCGGGTCGGCCCGGCGGCGAGCGGGGCGATCCGCTCCAGGTCGGACGCCTCGCCGCCGAGGATCAGCGCCCGGGCCGGCAGCAGGTCCTCCGCTGCGCAGTCGGCGGTCAGCGCCGCCAGGTGCGACGGGGTGATCTTGAGGTAGTCGATCCGTTCGTCGCGCAGCCGGGCGGCCAGCTCGGCCCCGGTGCCCCGGCGGGGGAGCAGGTGCACCGTGCCGCCGGTGGCCAGCGCCAGGTAGAAGACGGTGACGGCGAAGTCGAACGACATCGACTGCAACAGCCCGTACCGGGCGGCCGGGACCACGGCGAACCGGTCCGCCACCCCGTCGAGGTAGCGCAGCACCGGCCGGTGCGGCACGGCCACCCCCTTCGGGGTGCCGGTCGAGCCGGAGGTGTAGATGACGTAGGCCAGGTGCTCGCCGCCGACGCCGGCCGTGGGTCGGTCGTCCGGTGCGGCGGTGACCTCGGTGGCGATCTCGTCCAGGCGGGTCGCCACCGTCCCGGCGGGCAGCCGGTCGAGCAGGTCCGCGCTGGTCAGCAGCACGGTCGGCCGGGCGTCGGCGAGCATCAGGCCGAGCCGGGCGGCGGGCTGCTCCGGGTCCAGCGGCAGGTACGCGCCGCCGGCCCGCAGCACCCCGAGCAGCGTCACGGCCAGCTCGACCGACTGCTCCAGCAGCACCCCGACCAGCCGGTCCGGGCCCACCCCCCGGGCCCGCAACCAGTGGGCGAGCCGGTTGGCCCGCCGGTCCAGCTCCCGGTAGCTGATCCGGTCCGACCCGCAGACCACGGCCGGTGCGTCCGGGGTGGCGGCGACGTGCGGGGCGATCAGGTCGGCCAGGGTGACCGCCGCCCCGGTGACCCCGGTGCGGTCGTCCGACGGCAAACCACGCGCCTGCTCCCCGACCCACCGGTCCGGAGCCGGCGGTGTCCCCGGGGCGGGCGGCGTTGCCGGAGCGCCGGCGAGGGCCAGCATCCGGTCCCGTTCGGCCGGGTCGAGCAGGTCCAGGTCGACGACCGGCCGGTCCGGGTCGGCGACGGCGGCCCGCAGCAGGGTCTGGAAGGACCCGGCGAGCCGGGCCACGGTGGCGGCGTCGAACAGGTCGGTGTGGTAGACGAACGTGCCGCGCAGTCCGTCGGCGCTCTCCCCGACGTACAGCGACAGGTCGAAGCGGGCGCTGGCGGCGTCGGTGCCGACGCCCTCGACGTGCAGTCCGGCCGGCCACCGGTCGCCGCCCCGGGCGTAGTTCTGCAGGGTGAACAGCACCTGGAACACCGGGGCGCGGGTGACGTCCCGGGTGACGTTGAGTTCCTTGACGAGGCGTTCGAACGGGATCTCCTGGTGCGCCAGGGCGCGCACGACGGTGCCCCGGTTGCGGCGCAGCAGGCTCGCGAAGCTCGGCTCGGCGGCGGTCGTCGGGTCGGGGGAGAGGTCGGCGCGCAGGGCCAGGGTGTTGACGAAGAGACCGATCAGGTGTTCCAGCTCGGGGACCACCCGGCCGGCCACCGGCGAGCCGACGGCGAAGTCCCGCTGCCCGCTGTGTCGGAACAGCACGGCCTGCAAGCCGGTGAGCAGGGTCATGTAGAGGGTGGCCCGGTGGGTCCGGCCCAGCCGGCGCAGCCCGTCGGTGAGGTCGGCGTCGACGGTGAACCGGTGGGTCGCGCCCGGGTAGGACTGCACGGTCGGGCGGGGCCGGTCGGTGGGCAGCTCCAGCGGCGGCACGCCGGCCAGCGCGCGGGTCCAGTGGGCGAATCCGTCCCCGGTCGCCGGGCCGTCGAGCCGGTCCCGCTGCCAGCGGGCGTAGTCGACGTAGCGGGTGACCGGCGGGGCGGGTGGTTCGCCACCGTCGCGCAGCGCGGCGTAACCGGCGGCGATCTCGCCGAGCAGCAGGTCCAACGACCATCCGTCGCTGACGATGTGGTGCATGGCCAGGTGCAGCAGGTGCTCGGTGTCGGCCAGCCGGACGACGAGCACCCGCAGCAGCGGCGCGACGGTGAGGTCGAACGGGGTGTGGACCGACTCGGCGACCAGCGCGTGGGCGGCGTCCCCCGTCACTGCGGCGGTGACGGTCACCGGCACCCGCACCTCGGGCAGCACCGTCACCACGGGCTCCCCGTCGACGCTCTCGGTGAACCGCATCCGCAGGCTGTCGTGCCGGGTGGCGGTGGCGTCGAGGGCGGCGCGCAGCAGGTCGACGTCGAACGGCCCGCGCAGCCGCACCGTCGCGTGCACGACGTACGCGGCGGTGCCGGGGGAGAGCTGTTCGGTGAACCAGATCCGTTCCTGACCGAATGACAGACGCGGAGTTCCGGTGGACCGGGGGATGGCGGAATGTGGCGGGGCGGCCCGCGTCGGTACGTCAACGTTCGTCACGCGGTGCCTTACTCGAAACGGTGCGGGCAGTGGCCAGTAGTGTGCACGTCGGGTGCGAACCGTCGGATCGGCTGATCGGTCCACTATGGAAAGCACCTTCGAGCGATTCGGCGACGGTCGTCACGTCGTACGGTCGGGAATGCGATTCGCCGACGCGGTGGTGCCTGCGCAATGGGCGTCCGAGACCCTGGTCCACGCCGAGTTCGCCGGCGCCGGTGCCGGGGTGGCTCCGTTGACCTGGGCCCAGCGGGTGATGTGGCGCTCGATCGCCCGCAACGGCTCGAACCACGTCTTTCTCAACCTGCGCCGTACCGTCCCGGTGTCCCGGCGGGCGGGGGCGGCGGTGCCCGGCGTCGCCCGCGCGGTGGGCGCGTTGGTCGGTCGGCACGGCGCGTTGCGCACCCGGGTCCGGGAGGTCGACGGGGAGCCACGCCAGGAGACGGCGGCGGCCGGGGCGCTGCCGCTGCTGGTCTGCGCCGGGGCGCACGACGGCGCAGAGGCCGCCCGGGAGGCCGCCGGCCGGCTCGGCGACGTCGCTTTCGACCACGCCGCCGAGTGGCCGCTGCGGGTCGCGCTGGTGACGGTCGACGACCGGGTACGACAGGTCGTGGTGGTGTTCAGCCACTCCACGGTGGACGCGTACGCCGCCGAGACGGTGCTGCGGGACCTGCGGCTGATCATGCTGCGTGGTGACGTGTCCACCCCCGCCGGACCGCAGTCGGCGGACGTGGCGCGGGGGCAGCACGGGGCCGACCGGGACCGCTCGGCGCGGGCGGTCGGGCACTGGCTGCGGGAGTTCGACCGGCTGCCGACGTCGCCGCCCGCGCAGCCGGGGCCGGGCCTGGCCCCGCCGTGGCGGCGCGGGGTGCTGGTCTCCTCCGCCGTCGACACGGCCACCCGGCTGATCGCCGCCCGGCACCGGGTCAGCGGCTCCGCGGTGTTGCTGGCCGGGGTGGTGGCGATGGCCGCCGGTGGTGACGGGCAGGACCGTCGCGGCTTATTCCCGATGGCCCACAATCGATTTCGCGCCGGGTACGCGAATGCCGTCGCCAATCTCGGCCAGATCGGTTTCGGTGTGCTGGATCTGTCCGGTCGCCCCCATTTCGGGGAGTTGTTGTCCCGGGTGTGGAGCGCCTCCCTGGACGGCCTGCGGCACGCGTATTACGACCCGGTCGCGCTGCGGCACGCATTCGTCGAACGGGGGGTCGACCCGGCGTCGGCGTTCCAGCCGCACTACTACTTCAATGACATCAGGTTGCCCCTCGGCGGGGTCGACCGGGTGCCGGTGGTGACCCGGGACGCGCTGCGGGCCGCCACGGGCCGGAGCACCTTCTCCTGGACGACGGGGCTCGACCAGGCGTCCTGGCAGTTGCTGACCCACGTGGTCGACGAGCCGTCGGGGGTGGGTGTCACACTCACGGTCGACACCCGGCACCGGACGCTGGACGCCGTCGAACCGTTCCTGCGCGGGCTGGAGGAGTTGCTGGTGGAGGCCGCTTTCCACGAGGTGCCCTGGCCCTGGTCTCCGGCCGCCGGGCCGTCCCCGGCCGCTGAGTCGGCGCTCACCGCCGGGCCGTCCCCGGCTGCCGGGCCGGTGCCCACCGGGGGGCCGGGCGGCGACGCCTGGCCCGGCGGCGACCGGGTGGCGTACGCCGAGTTCGACGGGGGTCGGGACGCGACCGCGCCGTTGACGTGGGGGCAGCGGGCGATGTGGCGGACGGTGGCGGAGTTCGTGGCGCCCGCCGCTTACCGGGTGCTGACCCTGCCGCGCACGCTGGCGGTGTCGGCACGGGCCGGGGTGGACGTGCCCCGGGCGGTGCGGGCGGTGGGGGCGCTCCTCGCCCGGCACGAGTCGTTGCGCACCCGGGTCCGCCCGCACGACGGGCAGCTGTGCCAGGTGGCGTCGGCGGCCGGGCGGCTGCCGGTCGGAGTGCACGCCGTACCCCGGCCGGCCGACGACCCGGACGGCGCGCGCACCGCGGCGGAGCTGGCCGCGCGGCTGGCCGGGGTGCCCTTCGACCACGCCGTGGCGTATCCGCTGCGGGTCGCGCTGGTCACCGTGGACGATCGGGTACGGCAGGTCGTGCTGGTGTTCAGCCACTGCGCCGTCGACTTCCACGCCGCCGGCATCGTCCTGCGGGACCTGCGGTTGCTGCTGCTACGGGGGGTGTTGGACAGCCCGCCCGGGCTCCAGTCGCTGGATCTCGCCGCGCGGGAGCGCACGGTGCAGCGGCGGCGTTCGCAGCGGGCGGTGGCGTACTGGACCAGGCAGTTCGCGGGCCTGCCGATGGACCTGGCCGATCCGACCGGAGCGGGGTCGACGCCCCGCTACCGGCGGGGTTCGCTGGTCTCCCCGGCCGTCCACCACGCGGTGCGGCTGGTCGCCGCCCGGCACGGCGTCAGCACCTCGACCGTCCTGCTGGCCGCGACCGCCGCGGTGCTGAGCGGGGGTGGGCAGGATGCCTGCGGGATGGTGGTGATGGCGAACAACCGCTTCCCGCCGGGGTACGACCAGGCGGTCGCCACCCTGAACCAGATCGGGCTCTGCCGGCTCGACCTGGTCGATCGACCGGACTTCGCCGAGTTGCTGTCCCGGGCCGGGCGGGCGGCCCTGGACGCCTACCGGCACGCCTACTACGACCCGGCCGAGTTCGAGCGTGCCTTCACCGAGCTGGGGCACGACCACCGTAGCGTGCTGGCCCCGCTGTGCTACCTCAACGACACCCGGCTCGCCCCCGAGGTCGGGCCCGGCGCGGCCGGTCCGGACGAGGCCGGCCTGCGGGCGATGGTGACGCCCGGCGCGTTCCGCTGGGTGGGGGAGCTGGACCGGTTCGCGTGGCGGTGCCGGGTGCAGGTGCTCGACGCCCCGGGCGCGGTGGAACTGGTCGTCACCGCCGACACCCGCTACCTGTCCGTCGGGCGGGCCGAGGGGCTGCTGTCCGGCATCGAGGCGTTGCTGGTCGAGGCGGCCTTCCACGGGGTGCCGTGGCCATGGTCCCCGGCGGGGTGAGGGTGCCCCAGAGGCCCGGAGGGACACCCTCACCCCATTGGCCGGGGCGTCGCGGTCCATCGTCCGCGACGCCCCGGCCGGCTCAGGCCGGGCTGCCGGTGACCGTGCTCCCGGACTTCGTGATCCGGTACGTCTTCTGCGTACCGCTCCAGAAGTGGAAGGTCAGGGTGACCGGGCCGTCGTTGACCTCGGCGAAGAACTCCGGCTTCAGCAGGATGGTGTTGGCGCTGTAGTCCGGTTGGAAGTGCGTCCAGAACTCCTTGTAGGAGGTCCAGTTGGCCGGTCCCGCGCCGCTGCCGTCGGCGTACTTGGCCTCCATGGTGGCGAGCTGGTCACCCCGGAACTGGGTGGGGATGGCGAACGAGCTGGTCGTGCCGCTGGCCGCCGACTGGGTCGGCGGGTCGTAGGAGATGATGCTGATCTGCCACGGCACGCCCTGGGAGAAGCGGGCCTCGATGGTGGCGTTGACCCCGGCGGCGCGGTTGCCGGCCAGCCGGCTCAGCGCCGACGCGGTCAGCGTGAGGGTGCTGCCGGAGACCGTGTAGTCGGTGCCGTTGACCAGGTTGGTGCTGCCCTGCCGCAGGCCCTGGAACGACGTGCCGTTGAGGTTGAGGGTGAGCGACCTGCTGGTGATGGTGCCGCTGCGCGGCAGGTAGACCTGGTCGGAGGACGCGGTGGCCGAGCGGGTGGTCAGGTTCGCCTTCATCAGGTCGTAGATGCCCTGGTCCCGCCACTGCAACGTGGGGCGGTTGAGGAAGGATCCCGCGTCCCAGAGCATGGTGGTGAGGTTGCGGGTGCGGGCGTGGTAGCCGACGGCCTCGAAGAACTTCAGCAGTTCGCCGCGTTCGATGATGCCGGGGCGGGTGTAGTCGTAGCTGAGCAGCGCCCACTCACCGATGATCACGGGGATGCCGCGGGCGACGAAGGAGGCGCGGGCCCGCTCGAAGGTGCCGACGAGGTCCTGCTCGACGTTGCTGTCGTAGCGGGTGCCGCCGGCGATGTTGACGCTGAACGGCCAGTACCCGTAGAAGTGGATGGTCGCGGCGATGTTGGGGTCGCGCAGCTGGCTGAGCGTGGTGTTCAGCGCGTCCATCCGGGCCTGCTCGCCACTGGTGTGCAGGGTGGGCAGTACCAGCAGCCGGGTGGCGTTGCCGCCGCCGGACTGGCGGATCAGGCGGACGAAGGCCAGGTGCAGCTCCCGCAGCACCTCGTCGCCCTGGGCGTCGTCGGAGGTGCCGGTGAACTGCGGCTCGTTGATGTTCTCGAAGACCAGCTTGGCCGAGTGGTCGCGGAAGGTGGCTGCGATCTGGGTCCACAACGCGTTGTACCGGTTCAGGACGGTGGTGCGGTCGCCCGGGTACGTGTTGATCCACTGCCAGGAGTCGTGATGCAGGTTGATCATCACGTAGAAGCCCTCGGCCAGCGACCAGTCGACCACCTGCCGGACCCGCGCCAACCAGACCGGATCGATGGTGTAGGTCGGCGCCGGACCGGTGTGGTCGGTCCAGGTCACCGGGATGCGGATGCTGTTGTAGCCCTGTGAGCGCACCTGGTGCAGCAGGGCCTGGGTGGTCAGCGGGTTGCCCCACGCGGTCTCGTCGGGAATGGCGTCGAGGGTGTTGCCCAGGTTCCAGCCGGGCTGCATCGCCGCCACCGTCGCCATCGGGTCCCCACCCGGCGACGGCGACGGGGAGGTCGTCGGCGTCGGGGTGGGGGTCGGCGTCGGCGTCGGGGTCTGGGTGGGGCTGGCGGTCGGGGTGCCGCTCGGGTTCCCGGTGCACGCGACGCCGTTGAGGGTGAACGAGGTCGGTACGGGGTTGCTGCCCGTCCACGACCCGTTGAAGCCGAAGGAGACCGTGCCGTTGGTGGCGATCGCCGCGTTGTAGCTCAGGTTCTTCGCGGTGACCTGGCTGCCGGCGGCGGTGACCGTCGAGTTCCACGCCTGGGTGACGCGCTGGCCGGCCGGGAAGGCCCAGGTCAGCGTCCAGCCGTTGATCGCGTCACCGAGGTTGGTGACCTTTACGTCGGCGGTGAATCCGCCCTGCCACTGCGACGGCACGGTGTACGCCACCCGGCAGCCGGCGGCGGCCTGGGCGCTGCCGGTGATCATCAGGCCCGCGAACAGCAGTGCGGCAAGTGCGCCGGCGAGCAGGCCGGCCCGCCGCCGCATTCTTCGGAGGTGGTGTGAACTCATCTGGGAACTCCTCGCCATGGTGGCACGGTGGTTGGGGTCGTCGGACGTCTCGCCGACCGGGCCGCCCTGACGGGTCCGGGGTGAACCGGATCGGGTGGGGCCACCGCACCGGGCCACCGCAACCGGGAGAACGGGGTTGCGCCGGGCGGGCGTGACTGTCCGACGGCACGGCCGGGCGTGGCGGATACGGACGCTGCCCAGTGCGTCCGTACGGAATGGCGAGGCTCCCGCCTGGAAACAATCGGAGGATGGACTCGGAAAGTTTCCGTCGCAGACCATACAAGTGTCGGTTGACGCACGTCAATGGAGGGGAAGTTCCCGGGTTGTCCGGGACCGGACTCGCTGGTCTGGCCCCGCTGGCGACACGGGAACACCGGAAGGTGCTTCGTTCAGATCGACAGATGACGGAAACTTTTGGTCGTACCCCCGAATGTGCGTCGGGGCCGGACGCCGACCGCCGGGTTATCCTGGTTTCCCTGAACGGTGCCGGCGGCCCGGTCGCGTGGCGATGCCGGCCCGACCGGCAGCCGCCGCAGAGGAGGAGGCCGGGTTGAGGCACGTCGAGTCGGGCAGGCCGGGCGGCGACCTGGCGTCGTTCGTCGATCCGACCAGACCGGTGACGATCGCGGCGATCGCGGAGTCAGCCGGCGTGTCGATTCCGACCGTGTCGAAGGTGATCAACGGTAGGTCCGGTGTCGCGGCGGACACCCGGGCCCGCGTCGAGGCGGCGATCAGCCACCACGGCTACCGCAGGACCGCCCCGGCGACCCGCAGCAACATCATGGAGCTGGTCTTCGACGAGATCGAGGACATGTGGGGCCTGGAGATCATCCGGGGCGTCGAGCGGGCGGCCCGGCAGCAGCGCGTCGGCGTCGTGCTGACGGAGTTCGGGCCGCAACGCAACGCGATCCGGTACTGGATCGACGACACCCTCGCCCGCCGACCGGACTGCCTGGTGATGGTGGCCCAACTGGGCGCGGAGGACCACCAGCGGCTACGGGCCCGGGGCATCCCGTTCGTGGTCTTCGACCCCACCACCGAGCTGCCCGAGGACGTGCCGTTCGTCGGTGCGACGAACTGGGCCGGCGGCCGGTCGGCCACCCGCCACCTGATCGGGCTCGGTCACCGACGGATCGCGATGATCGGTGGCCCGGAACACGTCCTGTGCTGCCGGGCCCGACTGGACGGCCACCGGTCCGCCCTGGAGGCGGCCGGCCTGCCGGTGACCGCCGACCTGGTCGTGCACACCGGCCTGAACCCCGCCGACGGCCAGGCCGCGGCGCTCGACCTGCTCCGCCGGCCCGACCGGCCGACCGCCATCTTCGCGTGCAACGACCTGCAGGCCCTGGGCGTCTACCAGGCGGCCCGGTCGCTGGGGCTGCGGATTCCCGCCGACCTCAGCGTCGTCGGCTTCGACGACCTGCCGATGGCCGCCCTGGTCGACCCGGCGCTGACCACCGTGCACCAGCCGTTGATCGAGATGGCGGCCACCGCCACCGAGCTGGCGCTCGCGCTCGGCCGGGGGGAGCCGACCGGCCAGGTCCGCCTGGAGCTGGCGACCACCCTCACCGTCCGGCAGAGCACCGCGCCCCCGGCGACCTGAGGGGACGGCCGCCCCGCGACCGCCCGCGTGCTGCCCGGTCCGCACCCGGACCGCCCGCCGGACCCGGTCGGGCGGGCGTGGTGTGCCGATCCGCGTGCCGATCTCGATCGCCGCGAGAAACTCCCGGCCCGCTGGCCCCCGGCGGCGACGGTGGACGGTCGGATCGACCCGGACAGATCGCTACGACTTGACGAATGACATGTTATCGCTCACAGTCGATGCGAGGACGACAGCGCCTGATGGCTCACCGGGCGAGCCGTGCTGGTCGCACCTTGGATCGCGACGTCCCCCCAGGGCATGCGGGACGTCGGATCAGGATTCCCGTCAGCAACCGCCGGTGGCGGCGCGACCGGCCCCGTACGCATGGGGTCGGACGGTTCCGCCCGGCCGGCCCGGTCTCCTCTGACAAGGAGGATCATGGCTCCCTTTTCGGGCGGCGCCACGCCGTTCCACCGTACGGGCGATCCTCCCGCCGGCCCGGGCTGCGCCCTCGGCGTCGAGGTCACCGGTGTCGATCGCGTGCGTGGACCACGGCGGGGTCTCCGCCCGTCCGCGCCGTGGCTGACCGGGCGGCGTACCACGCCGGCCGGTGCGGTCCGCCGCACGGGGAGTCGGGCATCCCAACACCACCACCGCTGCACCCACACCGAGAAGGATGCGACATGAGACCCAAGAGAGCCCTGCTAGCGACGGCGACCCTCGCCGTCGCCGGCGCACTCACCGTCGGAATGACGCTGGCGATGGCCCCCTCCGCCAGCGCCGGGACGACCCTGCGGGCGGCGGCGGCCGAGAAGGGCCGCTACTTCGGCGCGGCGGTCGCGACGGGCAAGCTGTCCACCAGCACCTACACCACCATTCTCAACCGCGAGTTCAACTCGATCGTGGCCGAGAACGAGATGAAGTGGGACGCCACCGAGCCGCAGCAGGGCCGGTTCAGCTACACCGGCGGCGACCGGATCGTCAGCCACGCCCAGGCCAACGGGATGAGCGTGCGTGGCCACGCGCTGCTCTGGCACCAGCAGGAGCCGGGCTGGGCGCAGGGCATGTCGGGTAGCGCACTGCGCAGCGCGATGATCAACCACGTCACCCAGGTCGCCACCCACTTCCGCGGCAAGATCTATGCCTGGGACGTGGTGAACGAGGCGTTCGCCGACGGTGGCAGCGGTGGGCGTCGTGACTCCAACCTGCAGCGCACCGGCAACGACTGGATCGAGGCGGCATTCCGGGCCGCCCGCGCCGCCGACCCGGGCGCGAAGCTCTGCTACAACGACTACAACACCGACGGCGTCAACGCGAAGTCGACTGGCGTCTACAACATGGTGCGGGACTTCAAGTCCCGGGGTGTGCCGATCGACTGCGTCGGCTTCCAGTCCCACCTGGGCACCACGATCCCGGGCGACTACCAGGCCAACCTCAAGCGCTTCGCCGACCTCGGCGTGGAAGTCCAGATCACCGAGCTGGACGTGATGACCGGTGGCAACCAGGCCAACATCTTCGGCACGGTCACCCGGTCCTGCATGGCCATCCCGCAGTGCGCCGGCATCACCGTGTGGGGGGTGCGCGACTGCGACTCGTGGCGCGGCTCCGACAACGCGCTGCTGTTCGACTGCAACGGCAACAAGAAGCCGGCGTACGACTCGGTGCTGAACGCGCTCAACGCCGGCCCGGGCAACCCGACGACCACCCCGCCGAACCCGACCACCACGCCGCCGAACCCGACGACGACCCCGCCGAACCCGACCACGCCGCCTCCGGGCGGGGCGGGCTGCTCGGCGTCGGTGTCGTTGAACTCGTGGACGGGTGGTTTCGTGGCCACGGTGAAGGTGACCGCGGGTTCGTCGGGTACCCGTGGGTGGACGGTGAGCGTGACCCTGCCGGGTGGGACGAGTGTGACCGGGACGTGGTCGGCGACGGCCAGTGGTAACTCCGGGACGGTGCGGTTCACGAACGTGGACTACAACGGTGCGCTCGGTGCCGGTCAGTCGACCGAGTTCGGTTTCCAGGGCACGGGCAGCGCGGCGGGTGTGACCCCGACCTGCACCGCCAGCTGAGCACCACCGTCAGATTGAGTACCAGCGTCAGTTGAGTACCACCACCGCCGCCGGCCCGACCCGGGCGCACCCGGGTCGGGCCGGCGGTGCATCACCCCCGACCCGCCGGCCGGTGCGACGCGCCCCGGCCGGACCATCGTCGGCCAGCCCCGGACCGGGCCAGTCCGGACCGTCGTCCCGCACGCCGGGAGGGCCCGTCGTCCGTCGCTGACCACCGACTCCGACAGAGGAACCGCCGATGAAACCCCGACTCGCACTGCTGGCCGCCGCGCTGGCGACCGCCCTGGCGACCGTCACGGCCGTGGTCGCGGCCCCCAACCCGGCGTCGGCCGCGACGTTGACCCAGGTGACCAACTTCGGCACCAACCCGACCAACCTGCAGATGCACCTGTACGTGCCCGACCGGGTGGCCGCCCGGCCGGCGCTGCTGCTGGCCCTGCACTACTGCACCGGCAGCGGCCCGGCGCTGCACACCGGTTACGGGCTCAGTTCGCTGGCCGACCGCTACGGCTACATCGTGATCTACCCGTCGGTGACCCGCAGCAGCAAGTGCTGGGACGTCTCCTCCCCGCAGGCGCTGCGGCGCAACGGCGGCAGCGACCCCGTGGGCCTCAAGTCGATGATCGACTACGTGCGGAACCGCTACCCGGTCGACGCGAACCGGATCGGCGTCGCCGGGTTCTCCTCCGGCGCGATGATGACCAACGTGATGGCGGGGGTCTATCCGGACGTGTTCAACGCCGGGGTCAGCTCCTCCGGTGTCCCGTTCGGCTGCTTCGCCACCACCAACGGCTCGGAGTGGAACAGCGACTGCTCCGGCGGGCGGATCGTGAAGACCCCCCAGCAGTGGGGTGACCTGGTCCGCAACGCCTACCCCGGCTACACCGGCAAGCGGCCCCGGATGCAGATCTGGCACGGCACCACGGACACCACGCTGAGCTACGTCAACTTCGGCGAGCAGGTCAAGCAGTGGACCAACGTGCTCGGTGTCGCGCAGACCCCCAGCTCCACCGACTACCCGCAGACCAGCGCCACCCGTACCCGCTACGGCGGCACCGGTGGCACCGCGCCGGTGGAGGCGATCAGCTTCCAGGGCTACGGGCACTCCATCCCGTTCGACGCCGCCCAGGCCGTCCGCTTCCTCGGCTTCGACAGCGCCAGCCCCACCACGCCGCCGCCGAACCCGACGACCACCCCGCCGAACCCCACCACCCCGCCGCCGAACCCCACCACGCCGCCGCCGACGACTCCGCCGGCCACGGGCGGGTGTTCGGCGTCGGTGTCGTTGAACTCGTGGACGGGTGGTTTCGTGGCCACGGTGAAGGTGACCGCGGGTTCGTCGGGTACCCGTGGGTGGACGGTGAGCGTGACCCTGCCGGGTGGGACGAGTGTGACCGGGACGTGGTCGGCGACGGCCAGTGGTAACTCCGGGACGGTGCGGTTCACGAACGTGGACTACAACGGTGCGCTCGGTGCCGGTCAGTCGACCGAGTTCGGTTTCCAGGGCACGGGCAGCGCGGCGGGTGTGACCCCGACCTGCACCGCCGCCTGACCGACACGACCGGCGGCTCCGGGCGGCGCACCCCCCGCAGAGGTGCTCCGCCCTGAGCCCCGTCGCGCCCGGACACCCCGGGCGACCTCCGACCGGGCGCAGGGCCGGGTTCACTCCCCGGCCCTGCGCCCTGCCTCACCGACGCAGACCCCTGCGCCGTGTCACACCGGCGTACGCCGCCACTGCTGGTTCGTGCCGGCGCCGCAGGTCCACTGCACGACCTGCACCCCGTCGGTCAGCCCGGCGTTGAGCACGTCGAGACACTTGTTGCTGTGCCGGGCCACCAGCTGCACCTGGCCGTCACCGACGTCCTGGATCCGCCACTGCTGGTTGGTGCCCCCGTTGCAGGTCCACTGCACCACCCGGGCTCCGTCGGCGGTCGTGCCGGCGCCGCCGTAGACGTCGAGGCACTTGCCGCTGTTGACGCTCACCACCGTGGACCAGCCGCCGCCGACGTCCGAGAACCGCCACCGCTGGTTGGCCTGACCGTTCGCGGCCCACTGCACGACGTTCGCGCCGTCGGTCGTGGCGGCGTTGTTGACGTCGAGCAGCTTCGCGCTGTGCCGGGCGGTCAGCGTGTACGTCGTCGGGGTCGGGGTGGTGGTCTGCGGCGTCAGCCGGTAGAGCCCGGCACCGTGGGCGGGCAGCGAACGGCTGAACGTCCCGGTCGAGGTGCCCAGGGCCGCGCCGGACCAGAGGTCGGTGGCGGTGGCCGAGCCGATGCCCAGGTCGGCCAGGTTCACCGACACGGTGGCCGCCGCGCCCTCCCGGTTGAACAGCGCGACGTACCGGTCCGTGCTGTCCGGCACGTCGGCGACCCACACCTGCCGGGTGCCGCCGGTGAGCTGGCGGTTGTTGGCGCTGCGCTGGTCGACCGCCAGCACCGCGCTGTTGGTCATCAACGCCAGCTCCGCCGGCCGGTTCTCCACCAGGTTGCCGCCCCACATCAGCGGCGCCCGGTTGATCACCCAGAGCGACATGAGGGTGCGCTGCTCGTCCGCGCTGAGGTTGGAGTAGCGCGGCGAGCCGACCGGGCCGTGCTTCGACAGCCGACCGATCGGGATCATGTCCGGGTCGGGCCAGGCCCCCGCCCTGCGGTACGGCGTCCAGTTGCGCAACTGGTCGAACAGGGCGTCCACCGACGACCAGTTGTCCCACAGGTCGTTGACGATCCGCCACATGTGCGCGTTGTTCTGCACGTGCGGGCCGGCGGACAGCGGCGTGGCCCCCGGCGACAGGCTCAGCACCATCGGCCGGCCGCTGCGCCCGATCGCCGTCCGGTAACCCTCGACCTCCGCCTGCCGGTAGGTAGGCGCGGCGATGTCGTCGACCTTGACGAAGTCGACGCCCCACCCGGCCAGCAGCTGGAACACCGAGTCGAGGTACGCCTGCGCGCAGGGGTTGGACATGTCCAGCCCCCACATCAGGTTGAGCCAGGCCGCGCTGTTGCCGGCGTCGATCTGGTTGGCGCGGCACGAGGTGCCGAGGATCGGCACGTTGTCCGCGACCGCCTGCCGGGGGATGCCCCGCATCAGGTGGACGCCGAACTTCAGCCCCTGGGCGTGCACGTGGTCGGCCAGCGGTTTGAACCCGTTGTCGCCGGCCGCCGACGGGAACCGGGTGGTGTCGGGCAGCAGCCGCCCGTTGGCGTCCATCCGGAGCCGGGGTTGCAGGTTGGCATCCTGGTTGGGGCTGCCGTTGTGCTGCCCGGGGAAGTACCACGCCCAGTCGACGACGATGTACTGCCAGCCGTACTGGCGCAGGTTGGCGCCCATGTAGTCGGCGTTGGCCCGGACGTCGGCCTCGGTGACGCTCCAGTTGAACGAGTCGTAGCTGTTCCAGCCCATCGGTGGGGTGTCGGCGACGCCGTTGTCCCACGCCTGCGCCGGCTGTGGGCTGCCGACGCCGACCAGGTTCGTCACGAGCAGGACGGTGGCGGCCAGCAGGACCGCCGCCCGTCGGGTCGCTGAATGGATGACACGGTGCTGCATCGGACCTCCTCGATCACCGGGTCAGCGGTAGCCGGCGGCGGTGATGTTGGCCTGTACCGCGTTCTCGGTGGCGTCCGACGGGTAGCCGGCGACCATCGCCCCCTCGTAGAAGGTGCCGACGCTCTGGTTGGTGTTGTCGATGCAGCAGTCCCCGCCGCTGCCCAGGATGATCGCGCCCTGCTTCTTCATCGGGCTGTACCCGCGCGGCAGCGACCCGTCATAGAGGGTGTAGAGGCTGCCGGACTGGGCGTTGCTGCCCTTGATGGCGAACCGGGAGGTGCCGTTGTTCTTCAGGGTGGCGGTGACGAACTTGCTGGTGAACGCCCGCTGGTTGGAGTTCCAGGAGCTGCTGCCGCCGGGGTAGAGGCCGTACTCCAGGTCGGCCTGCACCCAGGGGCCGGAGCCGGAGCAGCCACCGAACCAGCAGCTGGTGCCGAAGTAGATCGCGTCCATCGCGCCCGCGCCGTCGGCCCGCCGGGTGGTCTCGCTGTTGCCGTAGTCGAAGCAGCAGCCGCTGTTGACGTGGGTGCCGCTGGTGACCATGTACATGCCCTCCGGCGCGGCGCCGGTCGGCACCCCGGTCAGGTGACCGTCACGCCAGTAGCTGCTCTTACCGGGGATGTAGAGCGAGTACACCTTGTCGCCGCCGACCGTCAGCGACTCCTTGTTCGCCACCGCCGGCTGGACGGCGCCACCGACCCCGCCGGCACCCTGGTAGCCGAGGTTGTTGCCGCGTCCGGACTGGTCGAAGATGATCGTGATGACGCAGGTGGTGTTCGCGCAGAAGCTGTCCTGGCTGGCGGCGTTGGCCCGCCCGCCCGGCGACAGCACGCCGATGTTGCGGGTGGTGTTGTCCGAGGACCGGCGCACCTGGTAGAGCGAGCCGTTGTAGGCGGCGTAGAGCGCCCGGGTGGTGCTGTGCGCCGCGATGCAGGCGGTGCCCCCGGCGGCGTAGATGTCACACGGCTGGCTGGTGCCCGGCGGTGGGGTGGTCGGTGGCGGGGTGGTGGGCGGCGGTGTGGTCGGCGGGGGCGTGGTCGGCGGTGGTCCGGTGGTCGGGTTCACCCCGCCGGTGCAGGTGGTGCCGTTGAGGCTGAACGAGGTGGGGGCGGGGTTGCTGCCGGTCCACGCGCCGTTGAAGCCGAAGCTGGCGGTGCCGTTGGTGGGGATCGTGGCGTTGTAGCTGGCGTTGGTGACGGTGACCTGGGCGCCGGCCTGGGTGTAGCTGCCGTTCCACAGCTGGGTGATGGTCTGTCCGGCGGCGTAGTTCCAGGTCAGTCGCCACCCGTTCACCGCGTCACCGAGGTTGGTGATGGTGACGTTGGCGCCGAAGCCGCCCTGCCAGGACGAGCTGACCGCATAGCTGACCTGGCATCCGGCGGCAGCCGCCGAGGCTTCGGTCTGGGCGGCGACGGCACCGACGAGCAGGAGGGTGGTGGTGGCGGCGACCAGCGCCGGCCGCCGACGGAGGAATCGGGTTTCTGGCACGGGAGCTCCTGATGATGACTGGACGGTGCGGTACGCCCTGGCAGGGCGGGGACGGATCACCCCTCGACGCGGTGCGGGGGGGCTGCGGTCGCGGCGGTTCAGGCGACCACGCAGGTCGCCCCGTTCAGGGTGAATGCCGTGGGGGCGGCGGCGTTGCCGGTGTGGGTGGCCTGGAATCCGATAGTGGTCGACGCTCCGGGGGCCAGCGTGCCGTTGTAACTGACGTTCGTGGCGGTGACCTGGCCGCTGGCCGGTGCGTAGCTGGCGTTCCAGCCGCCGGTGATGACCTGCCCGGCGGGCAGGGTGAACCCGAGGGACCAGCCGTTGAGCGTCGTGCTGGCGGTGTTGACGATGGTGATGCTGGCGGTCAGCCCGCTGTTCCACGCGCTGATCGTGTCGGTGACCCGGCAGGCACCCGACTGCGACGTCGGCGTGGGCGTCGGGGTCGAGGTCGGGGTGACCGTCGGCGTGGGGGTCGGGGTGACCGTCGGCGTCGGCGTCGGCGTGGGGGTGGGCGTGGGGCTGGCGGTGGGGGTGGGGGTGGGCGCGCTACCGTCCAGGCCGAGGAAGGTGATGGCGTACGCGAGCTGTCCGGCCATCGGCAGCTGGTGACCCACCCCGGCGATGCTGATCCCCTCGACGGGAGCCTGCGGGCCCGTCCCGCCGTAGCGGGTGCGCGTCCAGGACGACTGGGGACGGTCGGTGGCGGTGGGCGTGGTGCTCAACCCGTGCAGGTTGGTCCACTGCTTGATCTCCTCGCCGTAGTTGGGGTAGGCGAGGGTGGTGTCGGTGACGCCGTGCCACAACTGCATCCGGGGATAACGGCCCGTGTACCCGGGGTACATCGCGCGGGCCTGGTCGCCCCACTGTTGCGCCGTCTTGATCACCGTGCCGCCGGAGCAGCGGCTGTTCCACAGCGATCCGTCGGTGGTGGCGAAGCAGCCGGCCGGCACCCCGGAGAACGCCGACGCGGCGGAGAAGACGTCGGGGTACTGCGCGGCGAGCACATTGGTCATCATCGCCCCGGAGGAGAACCCGGAGACCACGATCCGCGCCGGGTCGACGTTGTAGCGCTGCCGGGCGTACGCGACCATCGACATGATCCCGGTCGAGTCGCCGCCACCGTTGCGGGTGAGGGCGGCCGGGGTGGAGACGTCGAAGCAGCTTCCGCTGCGGGTGGCCTCGGGCACCACGATGAGGTAGCCGTAGCGGTCGGCGGCGGTCACGTAGTCGTGCCCGTTGCCGTTGAAGATCCCGCTGGCCGAACCGCTGCAGTAGTGCACCAGGAGCAGCAGCGCCGGGCGGGGCGCGAGGGTGCTCGGGGCGTACAGGTACATGTTGAGGTTGGTGGGGTTGTTGCCGAATCCGGTCACTCTGGTCAGGGTCGCCGCGGTCGCGGGCTGCGCCGTCATCAGGACGGTGGATGCCGCGATTGCGAGGACGACGGCTGCCAGCGCGGCGCGCAGACTGCCCTTCATCGGTGGCCTTTCTTTCAGGGGGTGGAGATCGCCGCGCCGGGAGGCGGTGCGGGCGTCGCGTCCGGTCGTCGACCCTTGGGCGCGGACGGCGGTGGCGCGATCCGGTGGCGCGGACCGCTGTGCGCCGGTCGTAGCCGTCCGGCCCTTCGTGGCGTCGGCGTCGGCTCCGCCTACGGTCGGACGAGCGGCCACCCGGCCATCCGGAGTCCGTACCCGATAAATCGACGATCGTCCATTACGTTAACGTTAACAAGAAGTGCTGTCCAGAGCCGGACAGCACTGTGCGGGGCGGGTCGCCGCCAGTCTGGTCAGCGCGGCACGGCGGGTGGACACGCCACCGCGGCGACCGGTGACGGTCCGCCCGTCACCGGGGCGCGGCGACGCTGTCCCGGGTGATCAGGGTGGGGGAGATGGTCTGCCGCAGCGTGTGGTCGACGCCTGCGTCGATCTGCGTCAGCAGCAGGCCGAGGCTGGCCTCGGCCACGGTGTCGAAGTCCGGCCGGACGGTGGTCAACGGCGGGATGAAGTACGCGGCGTCCGGGACGTCGTCGAAACCGACGACGCTGACCTCCTCCGGCACCCGCCGGCCGTGTTCGTGCAGCGCGTGCAGCACGCCCAGCGCGAGATCGTCGTTGGCCGTGAAGATCGCGGTGACCTCAGGGGTCCGGGCCAGCATCTGGCCGCACCGGTATCCCGAGGCGGCGGACCAGTCCGCCTGCAACACCGGGGGAACCTCCGCACCGGCGGCCTGCAACGTCTCCCGCCAGCCGGCGAGACGCCCCGCGCTGTCGAACCAGTCGGCCGGGCCCGACACGTGCCAGACCGTCCGGTGACCCGCGTCGAGCAGGTGCCGGGTGGCCAACCGGCCCCCCTCCACCTGGTCGATGGTGACCAGCGGCACCGGACGGCGGGGGTCGCCGTCCACGGTGACCAGCGGGATGTCGGTGGGAAGGCACTCCAGCGCCTCGCCGGCGGACTCCACCGGTGCGATCACCACGATCCCGGCGACCCGGTGGGCCAGGTGCCGCTCGACGACGGCGGTGATGGAGGTACGGTCCAGGTTGCGGACGCTACCGACGCTGACGGCGAAGCCGGCCTCGGCCGCGGCGAGTTCGAAAGCGGACAGCAGGGACGCCGGGCCGTAGAGGGTGGTGTTGAGCGCCACCACACCGAGCACCTGCGATCGCCCGGTGACCAGGGTGCGGGCGGCCCGGTTCGGGCGGTAGCCGAGCTCGGTGATCGCGGCCTGGACCCGTAGGCGGGTCTGTTCCCGCACGTGGGGATGTCCGTTGAGGACCCGCGACACGGTCTGGTGGGAAACTCCGGCGAGGCGGGCCACGTCTCTCATCGCAGGAGCGCGCACAGTAATCCCACACCTCTCGGTCCGCCCCGCAGCCCGCTGACGGCGAAGCGGCCCGGCCCGGCGTCCGATGAGGGACGTCGGACACGAGGCATGGGCGTGCACGCCGTGGACAACGCTGGATCAGCGAGAGTCTACGCGGCGTGTCGCCCTGATTGGGTCGGCGACGCGGCCGAGTGTCGCCGGCGTGCCGTGATATTCGTCATCACGGATCGCAGGCGGTAGGCGAACTGGCGGTGACGGGTCCCTCTGGCCCTCCCTCGCTCCTCGAAGGTCACTGTCCTACGCCGTGTCGGGCCGGCCAGCCGTGCCGGACGACGGACCTGACCTGGACCCGCACGCCGTACCAGACGTCGGGCGGTGCGCCACCGGTGGAACCGGAGGACACCGTGACCAGGGCGACCGCACCACGACGACCTGCCGTATCGATCGAACCGGATGCTACTCGAAACCGTTCGGCAACGACAAGGACAGGTTTCGAGGACCCGCCCCGGCAACCGCCCCGGACCGGCCGCGCCGCCCCGGACCGGCCGCGCCGCCCCGGACCGGCCGCGCCGAGCGGGTCAGTGCGCCGGTGCCGCCGCGGTGCTGCCCCGCACCACCAGCGTGGTGGCCAGTTCGACCCGGGTCTGCGTGAGGTTCTCGTTGGCGGCCAGGGTCAGCACCATCCGCGTCGCGGCGGCGGCCATCTCGGTCAGCGGCTGCCGCACCGAGGTCATCGGCGGTCCGCAGAACATGGTGTACGGGATGTCGTCGAAGCCCACCACGCTGAGGTCCTGGGGGATCCGTCGGCCGGCCAACCGGGCCGCCTCGTAGACGCCGAGCGCCTGCAGGTCGTTGCCGCACACTATCGCCGTGGGCGTGGGGTTCTGCCGGAGCAGTTCCTGGCCGAGGCTGAGACCGTCCTCGAAGGAGAACCAGTGGCCGAAGCGCAGCCGGCGCGCGGGCAGCCCGGCTCCCGCCGCCTCCAACGCCGCCCGGGCACCGTCCAGGCGGGCCTTGGCGCACAGCCGTTCGGTCGGCCCGGAGATCACCCCGACCTGCCGATGCCCCAGGTCGAGTACGTGCCGGGCGGCCTCGAAACCACCGCTCCAGTTGGTCGTCGTCACCGACGGGACGGCGTGCAGTGGCGGCTCGCCCGTGGGATCGATGACGACCAGGGGGATCGCGCTCGCCGCCAGCAGGGCGTGCTGTTCGGAGGTGAAGCCGAGATTCACCGCGATCACTCCGGTCGGGCGACGGGCCAGCAGGTCGCGGGCCCAGAACCGCCCCTCCGAGACCTGGCGGCGGGCGTCGATGAAGCCGACGGCGAGCCGGTGCGCCCCGGCGACCTGCTGCACCCCCTGCATGATCAGCACCGCCAGGTTGCTCTGCATGCCGTAGAAGACCACCTCCACGCTGGCGTTCGGGGTGCCCAGTTCGGGGCGGCGGTAGCCGTGCTCGCGTAGCAGCGACTCCACCCGGGCCCGGGTCTCCGCCGCGACCCCGGTGCGGCCGTTGAGGACCTTGGACACGGTGGGCGCCGAGACGTCCGCCAGTTGGGCGATCGTGGTCAGCGTCGGTTCGCCCCGGCGTCGGCTGCGTCGTGGCGCCCCGGCCGGCCTGCCGACCGTCGGGGTGGTGGTACGCGCGGGGTCCGCCGCGGCGGTTGCCGGGGGGACGGCGGCGGGGGGCCCGGGGGTGCCACCCGACCTGCCGGCCACCGGGTCGCCGGTCGGGGCGGCAGGCGTGGGCTGTCGTCGTACCCGGTCGAGCAGCCGGCTGCGGACGGCTTCGGCGTGGCGGGCCGCGACCGGGCCGGCGGGCACGGTCTCGGTGAGGTAGCGCCGACGCTTCGACACGGGGTCGATCCCGGCGTACACCCGCACCCGGAGCGAGCCGCTGGGAAGCTGCTCGATCTCGCCGCGAGCGCGCCGTCCGCGTCTGGAGCTATCTGACATGGAGCCAGCGTATTCGATGTCAGGCGGTGCAGATAGCTCCACGATGGCTCCATGTCGCACTGCTGCGTCCCGCGTCCCGGCGTGGTCCGCAGCCCTCGGGGGGCCGCCGGTGGGCCGACCTGCCGACGCCCGGTGATAGAGCGGTAAAAATATGGAAGCAGTTGAATACGCTGAAACGCTTACGTAACATGAGGGGCCGTTGTTAGCGCTCACACCGAGCCGTTCGAGCGCTCACACCCGGGGTGGTTCGAGCCGACTCCCGGACGTCCCGCCCGACGCGGCACCACTGATTGGAGACTTCGTGAAGCGATTCGTGCGAGCCCGGAGCTGGGGGCGGGCGCTGGCGGCCGGTCTGCTCCTGGCCGGCGTCCTGGTGGGCATCCGGATGCCGGTGGCGCAGGCACTGGACAACGGGACGGCCCGGACCCCGCCGATGGGCTGGAACAGTTGGAACTCCTTCGGCTGCAACATCAACGAGGCGCTGATCCGGCAGACGGCCGACGCGCTGGTCAGCAGCGGTATGCGGGATCTGGGCTACCAGTACGTCGTGGTCGACGACTGCTGGTTCAACCCCAACCGGGACTCGGCGGGCAACCTCCAGGGTGACCCGACCCGGTTCCCCTCCGGGATGAAGGCGCTCGGCGACTACATCCACGCCCGGGGGCTGAAGTTCGGCATCTACCAGGTGCCGGTCGACAAGACCTGCGCCCAGTACTTCAACTCCTACCCCGGCGCCACCGGCAGCCAGGGCCACGAGGTGCAGGACGCCCGGCAGTTCGCCAACTGGGGCGTCGACTATCTCAAGTACGACTGGTGCTCGCCGAATGGCTCCATCGACCAGCAGGTCACCACGTTCGCCAAGATGCGCGACGCCCTGGCCGCCACCGGCCGGCCGATCGTCTACAGCATCAACCCCAACAGCATCCACGCCAAGACCGGCCCGCAGCGCAACTGGGGCGACGTGGCGAACATGTGGCGCACCACCGAGGACATCACCAACACCTGGAACAGTGGCCAGACCAACGGCTACCCGATGGGCATCCAGAACATCATCGACGTCAACGTGCCGCTGGCCCCGTACGCGAAGCCCGGCGCCTTCACCGACCCCGACATGATGGAGGTGGGCCGGGGCGGCATGACCGACACCGAGATGCGCAGCCACTTCGCGATGTGGGCGATCATGGCCTCGCCCCTGATCGCCGGCAACGACGTCCGGTCGATGAACTCCGCCACGCAGACCATCCTCAAGAACGCGAACCTGATCGCCATCAACCAGGACGCGCTGGCGTTGCAGGGCGCCCAGGTCTCCTTCGACGGCACCCGCCGGGTGCTGGCCAAGCGGCTCGCCAACGGCGACGTCGCGGTCGCCCTGTTCAACCAGGGTGGCTCGACGACGACGATCTCCACCACCGCCGCCGCCATCGGCAAGTCCGGCTCCTCCTTCACCCTGGTCGACGCCTGGACCAACGCGAGCACCACCAGCACCGGCACCATCTCCGCGAGTGTGCCGTCGCACGGCACGGTGGTGTACCGGGTCAGCGGCGGTGGCACCGCCCCGCCGCCGACGACGCCGCCGTCCACCGCGGGCGCGCTGGCCAGCGTCGCCTCCGGTCGGTGCCTCGACGTCCCGCAGAGCAGCACCGCCAACGGCACCCAACCGGTGATCTGGGACTGCAACGGGGCTGCCAACCAGCGCTGGACGGCCAACGGCCAGACCCTCCAGTCCCTCGGTAAGTGCCTGGACGCGCCGACCAACGCCACCGCCGGCACCAAGGCCCAGATCTGGGACTGCAACGGTGGGACCAACCAGCAGTGGACGTTCAACGCCAACGGCACGATCAGCAGCGTGCAGTCCGGCCTCTGCCTCGACGTGAACAACAACGGCACCGCCAACGGCACCACGGTGCTGCTCTGGTCGTGCACCGGGGCGGCCAACCAGCGCTGGACCCGCCGCTGACCGACCGGCCGCCGCCGTCCGCCCGCTGCCGGTCCGGGCACCGGGCGGGCGGACGCCGGTGAGCGGCCCCGGACCCGGACGGCGTGGTGCGGACGCCGTCCGGGTCAGGTCCGCTTGCGCGTCCGTCCGTCCGGCACGGCGGTGGCCGCCCCCGCGTCCAACCCGGCACGGTGGTGGCCGTCTCCGAGCCCGCCCGGCGCGGTGGTGGCCGCCCCCGCGTCCAACCCGGCACGGTGGTGGCCGTCTCCGAGCCCGCCCGGCGCGGTGGTGGCCGCATCCGCCCGTACCGCTGCGGCCGGGTGGTGACCGCAGGAACGCTCAGTCGGCCGTGCCGGTGGCGGTCAACCCGTCCCCGGCGCGGTAACGGACCGCGATCGGATCGCTCAGCGCACCGACGAACTCCCCGTCGACGTGGTCGTGGAATCCGATGAGGGACCAGTCCCCGGCCGGCCCGGGGACCAGCCGGGGCGCGTAGAGGTGCGGGTGCGGGAACGGGCGGGCCGAGGCGATGTCCCACGGGCCGCGTACGTCGTGACCCTCCGCCACCCAGATGCGGTGGCCGTCGTGGCGGGTGCCGGCGGCGTCGGTGGAGAACAGCAGCAGGGGCTGCCCGTCGACGACGGCGACCTGGGGGACCTCCAGGTGCCCGAAGCCGGCCGGGATCGACAGCGGCGGTTGGACGGTCCAGTTCACCAGGTCCGGTGAGGTGGCGTGACCGACGACCCCGCGTGCCTCGGTCGGCCCGGTGTTGATCCGGGCGGTGACGAGCATGTGCCAGCCGGCGCCGTCCGGATCGGGGAACACCCACGGGTCGCGCCAGGCGTGCTCGTACCACAGCGTCCGGTCGAGCAGTTCGTACCAGGTGGGGTCGGCTTCGACGAGCGGCCCGTCGCCGTGCCGGCGCCAGGTGGTCAGGTCGTCGGAGACGGCCAGGCCGATCCGCTGGACCAGCCCGTCCTCGGCGCGGCCGACCCCGGTGTAGAACAGGTACCACCGCCCGTCCGGGCCGCGCACGGTGCAGCCCGTCCAGGTCGCGAGGTCGTCCCAGCTCGGCGCGTCGGCCGGGACGAGCGCGTCGGCGACCAGGTGCCAGGTGTGCAGGTCGGTCGAGACGGCGTGGCCGATCGTGGCGCGGCGGTGCCGGCGGTGCGGGTCGTGCAGGGCACGGGAGGCGCGCAGGAAGAACGCGTGCCACCGGTCGTTGTCGTCCCGGGCGTACCAGCTGTCCCACACCCAGTGGTCGGGTAGACGTAGCATGGCGGGGAAGCTAGCACTAAATCGGTTTAGCGACCAGTTCGGGTGACCAGCGGCCGGTGGTGGGAGCGCTGCGGCGGGCATCTGCCCGGCGGTCGCGCCGGGGGGTCCCGGCTATCCGGCCGGGATGGCCACGGACCGGCGGCGACGCAGCGGCATGGGGACGAGGGACGGTTCGGCGTCGCCGCCGTCGAGGAGGATCTCGACGGCCCGCCGCCCCATCTGCTCGTGCGGCAGAGCGGTGGTGGACAGGCCGGGGCGCAACCAGGCGGCGATCGGGTCGTCGTCGAACGAGACCACCGAGAGGTCGTCCGGGACGGTCAGCCCGGCCTCGGCGAGCGCCTGGTAGGCGCCGAACGCGAGCCGGTCGTTCATGCAGATGATCGCGGTCGGCCGGGTGGGCCGGCCCAGCAGCGTGCGCATGGCGGCGTAGCCGTGTTCGGGCAGCCACTCGGCGCAGAAGCACTCGGTCAGCAGCTCGACTCCGGCGGCACCGAGCGCCTGGTGCACGCCGCGCAGCCGGGCCCGGGCCGCCAGGGAGACCTCCTCGTCGTCCTCCTTGAGACGGTTGCGGCCGATCAGCGCGATCCGGTCGCGGTGGCCCTGGTCGAGCAGGGTGGTGGCGACGGTGCGGCCGGCCCGCTCGTCGTCGGGGAGCACGCAGGGCAGGTCGTCCGGGCTGGTGGCGTTGAGCAGCACCACCGGGCCGCCGAGGATGGCCGCCGGGACGGTCAGCCGCCGGGTCGCCATCGCGGCGTAGATCACCCCGTCGACCTGCCGGTCGAGCATCGCCTCGATGGCGTACTGCTCGAAGGTGGCGTCGCCCTGCGTCTCGGTGATGAGCAGCACGTGGTCGCGCTCCCGGGCCGCGTCGAGCGCGCCGCGGATGAGGCCGCCGGCGAACCGGGTGGTGGCGACGATGTCGGAGACGAACGCGATGGTGGCGGTCTTGCGGGTACGCAGGCTCCGGGCCGCCAGGTTGGGCCGGTAGCCCAGCTCCTCGGCGGCGGCGAAGACGCGCTGGTGCGCCTCGGCCGACAGCCGGGTGCCCTCCCGGCCGTTGAGGACCATCGACGCGGCGGTCTTGGACAGCCCGGCCCGTCGCGCGACATCGGCCAGGGTTGCTCTGTTGCGGCCCATCAGTCCTCCGAATCGGCGGCGGCGTCGCGGCCGTCGCTCCCGCCCATCATGATGCGTGGTCCGGCCGGGCCCGGTGCCGGCGGTCACCCCGGGTGTGTGTCGGTGACCACCCGCGACGGCCGGTGGGGCGGGTGGCTGAGCGTGAACCGGATGTTTCCGGACCGTTGCCAATTGGTCCTTGACAGCTCAGGTCGCCGCGCGCATGCTCTGCTAAATCAGTTTAGCGGCTACTTTTGACAGGTCGGGCGGCACCCTCGGTGACCCCCGGCGTGGTCATCGGTAACGACATCGCGTGCTGCGGCGGCATGCCGACGGCGACGTACTGTTGCGGCTGGTCACCCACCGTGACGACCCGCCGACCCGGCCCGTACCGCGGCCGGGGCACGCACGGAAGAGTCGAGGAGTCCTCAATTGGCTACACCACTGGCAAGGTTCTCCCGCCGGACGGCGCTCCTGGCCCCCGTGCTGGCGTTGGGGCTGGCCGCCACGGCGTGCAGCGCACCCGGTGCGGACGAGTCGCCGCGCGCCGGGTCCGACGCCGCCGTCAGCACCGAGCTGGGCAGCGACCCGATCACCCTGGAGATGTACGCCGAGACCGGCTTCCCGCTGGCCAAGGCGCTGGCCGACGAGTTCACCAAGCAGCACCCGAACGTCAAGTTCAACATCCGCGAGGACCAGTTCACGGTCATCGTGGAGAACGCGCCCCGGGTGATGGCCTCGGACAACTCGCCGGACATCATCCGGCTCCCCACCATGGTCGACCTGGTCAAGGACGACCTGCTCAAGAACCTCGACCCCTACTTCACCGCGTACGGCTGGGACAAGTTCCCCGCCTCCCAGTTGGTGCAGCTGCGGGTCGGCGAGGGCGGCACCACCCGGGGCACCGGCTCGCTGTGGGGGATGGGCCTCGGCTACAGCGTCACCGGGGTGTTCTACAACAAGAAGCTCGCCGAGCAGGTCGGGATGACCCAGCCGCCGGCCACCATCGCCGAGTTCGAGCAGCTGCTGGCCAAGGCCAAGACCGCCGGCGTGCAGCCGATCATGCAGTTCAACAAGAACACCGCGGGCATCAACTTCCCGCACCAGGCGTTGCAGAACCAGTTCGGTGACCCGGCCCAGGTGGCCGACTGGATCTTCCAGAAGCCGGGCGCGACGTTCGACACTCCGGCCGCGCTGAAGGCCACCCAGACCATCCAGAAGTGGGCCCAGGCCGGCTACTTCCCCAAGGACGCCAACGCCCTGGACTACGCGAGCATGGTGGGCGAGTTCCAGAAGAACAACGGCCTGTTCATGTTCAACGGCGACTGGGAGTCGGCCAACCTCGACAAGACGATGCCCGGCAACGTGGGCTTCTTCCTGTTCCCGAGCGAGTCGGCCGGCGGCAAACACGTGGCGATGTCCGCCCCGAACACCTTCGGCATCAGCGCCAAGGCCAAGAACCCCGACGCCGCCGCGTTCTTCCTGAACTGGGCGCACACCAACCCCACCGCCCGGGAGATCGCCGTCAAGATCGGCGGCTCCAGCCCGGGTGGCCCGAGCGACCTGGCCGTGCCGGCCGCCGCGCCGAACACCGTGCTGGCCGAGACGCTCAAGGCGTCGCAGCAGCTCGGTGAGGAGAACGGCGCGGTGGACTTCACCGCGAACGCCACCGGTGGCATCTTCGCCGCCGCGATCACCCCGGAGATGCAGAAGCTGATCGCCGGTCAGCAGACCCCCGAGGGGTACGTCAAGGCGGTCCAGGCCGAGTACGCGAAGGAACTCTCCCGATGACGTCTGCCTTCGGCAGCGCACCGGTCGGGCGGGGTGACCCGGTGTCCACACCGGCTCGTCCCACCCGTCCCTCCGCCGCGCGGGCCCCCCGGAAACGGTGGGCCCGCGCGGGCGGGACGGGCTGGCTCTTCGTCCTGCCCGCAGTCGTGATGTACGCCGCCTTCGTCCTTCGTCCACTCGTGCTGACCATCCAGTACTCGTTCTACAACTGGAACGGCATCGGGGTGGCCCGCTGGGCGGGACTGGACAACTACCTGACCGTGTTCACCGACAGCGACCTGCTGAAGATCATCGGCAACGCGCTCGTCCTGATCGTCTTCTTCAGTTTCGTCCCGGTCGCGCTCGGCCTGCTGGTGGCCAGCCTGGTCCGCCGCATCACCACCGGCGCGTTCGGCACCGTGGTGCGTACGGTGCTGTTCCTGCCCCAGGTCATCCCCCTGGTGGCGGCGGGTATCGCGTGGAGCTGGCTGCTGTCGTCCAACGGCCTGATCAACCAGCTGCTGCGCGCGGTCGGCCTGGGCGGGGTGGCCCGCGCCTGGCTCGGTGACTTCGACACCGCGCTGCCCGCCGTCGGCGTCATCGGCGCCTGGGTGCTGCTCGGCCTCTGCACGATCCTGCTGGTGACCGGGATGAGCAAGATCGATCCCGCGTTGTACGAGGCGGCCCGCCTCGACGGCGCCGGCCCGATCCGGGAGTTCTTCGCCGTCACCCTGCCCAGCCTGCGCCAGGAGATCGGGGTCTGCCTGACGGTGACCATCATCGCCGCCCTGGCCAGCTTCGACATCGTCTACATCTCGACCAGTGGCGGTCCCGGCCTGCAGACCACCGTGCCGGGCCTGGAGATCTACCGGCTGGCCTTCTCGCAGCGCCAGGTCGGTCTCGCCTCCGCGTTGGCCGTCGTGCTGATGCTGCTGGTGCTGCTCTGCGTGCTGCCGATCCAGCGACTGACCCGGGGGGACAAGTCATGAACCTGAGCCGGCGCGAGAACCTGACCGGCCGGATCTTCCTGCTCGTCCTGGTCGTGGTCACCCTGCTGCCGTTCGTCAGCATGCTCTCCGCGGCGTTGCAGCCCCGGGGCACCGTGCCCAGCGGCCTGGCCTGGCCGTCGGACCCGCAGTGGGGCAACTTCGCCGACGCGTTCACGGTGGCGAACATGGGTGCGCTGCTGCGCTCCAGCCTGCTCATCGTGGCCGGCGTCGTGCCGGTCTCGGTGCTGATCGCCACCATGGCCGGTTTCGGGCTGGGCCAGCTGCGGGTCCCCGGTGGCCGGATCGTGTTCGGTCTGCTGCTACTCGGGCTGACCCTGCCGTTCGAGGCGGTGGTCACCCCGCTCTACTACCAGATGCAGGACCTCGGCCTGCTCAACACCCGGTGGGCGATCATCCTGCCGTTGATCGGGCTCTACATGCCGTTCGCGGTCTTCTGGATGCGGGCGCACTTCAGCAACGTGCCGGTCGAGTTGTCCGAGGCGGCCCGGGTCGACGGCAGCAGCACCTGGCAGCTGTTCTGGCGGGTCCAGGTGCCGCTCGCCCGGCCGGCCATCGCGTCGCTGACCATCCTGATGTTCCTCTGGACGTGGAACCAGTTCCTGCTGGCCATCGTCCTGGTCGACGATCCGGCCAAGCGGACGATGGCGGGTGCGCTCGGGGCGTTCCAGGGGCAGTGGGGCACCGACCTGGTGCTGCTGTGCGCCGGCTCGCTGCTGATCCTCACCCCGACCCTGATCGTCTTCCTGATCTTCCAGCGTCAGTTCATCAAGGCCCTGATCCAGGGCTCACTGAAGGGATAGCAGTGGCCACGCAGCCGCAGATCCACGGCCACGCCGACGAACGCTACGGGCGGGTGGCAGACGTCTTCCGCACCAACTTCACCGACCGGGGGGAGGTCGGCGCGGCGGTCACCGTCTACGTCGGCGGTCGCCAGGTCGTCGACCTGTACGGCGGGACCGCCGACCCCCGTACCGGCCGGCCCTGGACGGCGCACACCCCGGTCGTCGTCTACTCCTGCACCAAGGGCATCCTGGCGGTCTGCGCCTACCTGCTGGTGCAGCAGGGCCGACTCGACCTCGACGCGCCGGTCACCCGCTACTGGCCCGAGTTCGGCCAGCACGGCAAGGCCGACATCCCGGTGCGCTGGCTGCTCACCCACCAGTCCGGCCTGCCCGCGCTCGACCGCCCGTTGACCCTCGACGAGGTGCTCGCGTGGGACCCGGTGATCACGGCGATCGAGGCCCAGGCCCCGCTGTGGCAGCCGGGCACGGCGCACAGCTACCACCCGATGACCTACGGCTGGCTGATCGGCGAGGTGATCCACCGGATCACCGGTCAGCTGCCCGGGGCGTACTTCCGCGACGCCCTGGCGGCACCGCTGGGCCTGCGGACCTGGCTCGGGCTGCCGGCGACTGAACGCGACACGGTCGCCTGGAACCTCGCCCCGCCGCCCGACCCGGAACCGTTCGTCGACCCGGTGGCCGACCGGGGGATCACCATGGGTGGCGCGTTCGCGTTCCCCGCCGACGACGCCGGCCTGGTCAGCTTCAACGACCCGGCCATCCAGGCCGCCGGCATCCCGGGCGCCGGCGCGGTGAGCACAGCCGACGGACTGGCCCGCCTCTACGCCGCGTGCGTGTCTCCGGTGGCCGGACCGCCCGTGCTCGACCCGGCGTCGATCGACGACGCGACGGTCGTGCGGTCCCGGGGCCAGCAGCGGCACGGCCCGCCGGACACCGGCCAACGCTGGGGCAGTGGCTTCCTGCTGCACTCGCCGCCGGCCCGGCCGTTGCTGTCCGAGCGCAGCTTCGGCCACGACGGTGCGGGCGGCAACCTCGGCTTCGGCGACGACGCCCACCAGGTCGGCTTCGGTTACGTGGTCAACCAGATGCAGGGCATGGGCGACGAACGCGCCAACCTGCTGACCGCCGCGCTGCGGTCCTGCCTGGACGACTGACCAGCCAGGTAGGACACCCCCACACAACTCGCACCCCGGACCCCCGGGACCCCCGGACCCCCGGACCCCCGGGACCCCCGGGACCCCCGGACCCCGGACCCCGGACTCCTTTGCGCCCCGGGCACCCCGACGATCGGGGCACCCGGGGCGCACGGCTGTCCCAGTCGCGACGGCCCGCCCACCGCCCACCACACTGCGCCCGTCGCCCGTCGCCCACCCCCGCGCATTCAGGGGAGCGCCTGGCATTGATCGCCTGCTGTCGATGACGACCGCGTAACAGGTTGGAAACCCGGCGGGACGTCGGCGTCGGCGGGTCCGCCGTCCGGTCGCAGCCCGGGGGTGGTGGGCGGGCCGCCGTCGCCGTGTTCACCACGGAATCGACCCCGCGCCGGCCCGGCGGGCGGGACGCCGGTGGGTGGACAAGTCGGAGACGCCCGTTACGAGACCGTGACGTCCGGATTTCCGAGGGGGTGTTGACGGGGGCGATGTGAGCGCTAACACTACCCCGAAAGGTGACAGGTGGTCCCCGCAGTCGGCGGGAGTTCCGGAGAGGAGAAACCTGTGCGCAGGAAATTCCTGGTCGCGCTCGGCGGCGCGGCACTGGCGTTCAGCCTTGCCGCATGCAGCGGCGGGGGAGCGGGTAGCGGGGGCGACAGCAGCGACAAGAAGCCCGCCGATCTGACCATCGGCGTCTCCATGCCGACCCAGACCTCGGAGCGGTGGATCGCCGACGGCAAGGCGGTGAAGGAGAAGCTGGAGGCCAAGGGCTACAAGGTCGACCTCCAGTACGCCGGTGACGACATCCCCACCCAGTCCCAGCAGGTCGACCAGATGATCACGCAGGGCGCGGACGTCCTGATCATCGCGGCGATCGACGGCACCGCGCTCAGCGGCCAGCTGGACGCCGCCGCGGCGGCGAAGATCCCGGTCATCTCCTACGACCGGCTGCTGCTGGGCAACAAGAACGTCGACTTCTACGTCAGCTTCGACAACTACAAGGTCGGCGTCGCCCAGGCGACCGCTCTGCTGGTCGGCCTCGGCCTGCAGACCAAGGACGGTGGCAAGGGCACCGCCACCGGCCCGTTCAACGTCGAGCTGTTCGCCGGCTCGCTGGACGACAACAACACCCAGTACTTCTGGGGCGGGGCGATGGACACCCTCAAGCCGTTCATGGACAACGGCACGCTGAAGGTCAAGTCCGGCCAGACCCGCATCGAGCAGGCGGCGATCCTGCGCTGGCAGCAGGAGACCGCGCAGAAGCGGATGGAGGACCTGCTCACCTCCGGCTACAACGACGGCACCGTGGTCAACGGGGTGTTGTCGCCGTACGACGGGATCTCCCGGGGCATCATCACCGCCCTGCAGAACGCCGGCTACGGCAAGGGCGCCAAGAAGCTCCCCGTGGTGACCGGCCAGGACGCCGAGATCGCCTCGATCAAGCTGATCAACGACGGGGTGCAGAGCTCCACCGTCTTCAAGGACACCCGGCTGCTCGCCGAGCAGGCCGTCATCGCGGCGGAGGCGTTCCTGCAGGACAAGCAGCCGCAGGCCAACGACACCACGACCTACAACAACAAGATCAAGGTCGTCCCGGCGTACCTGCTGCCGATCGAGACCGTCTACAAGGACGACATCACCAAGGTGCTCGTCGACTCCGGTTACTGGTCGGCCGAAGAGGTCGCCGCCGGTCAGGCCAAGAAGTAAGCCGGTCGTCGGGCGCGGCGGTGACCGACCGCCGCGCCCGACGCATCGCAAGCCCGCCTCAGGCTTCGACGATCAGGACGCTGACCATGGACGACACCATCCTCGAGATGCGACGCATCACGAAGACCTTCCCCGGGGTGACCGCGCTGGCGGACGTCTCCCTCGCGGTGCGCCGGGGGGAGATCCACGCCATCTGCGGCGAGAACGGCGCCGGCAAGTCCACCCTGATGAAGGTGCTCTCCGGGGTGCACCCGACCGGCTCGTACGACGGCGAGATCGTGCTGGACGGCAAGCCGATGAACTTCCGCGGCATCCGCGACAGCGAGTCCCACGGCGTCGTCATCATCCACCAGGAACTCGCCCTGGTGCCCTACCTCTCGATCGCCGAGAACATCTTCCTCGGCAACGAGCGGCGCGGTCCGGGCGGCCTGATCGACTGGAACCGGGCCAACGCCGAGGCCGCCGAACTGCTCGCCTCGGTGGGCCTGTACGAGAACCCGGTCACCCCGGTCATCCAGCTCGGCGTCGGCAAGCAGCAGCTGGTCGAGATCGCCAAGGCGCTGTCCAAGAAGGTCCGGCTGCTCATCCTGGACGAGCCGACCGCCGCGCTCAACGACATCGACTCGGCGCACCTGCTCGACCTGCTGCGCCGGCTGCGCGACCAGGGCATCACCAGCATCCTGATCTCGCACAAGCTCAACGAGGTCACCGCGATCGCCGACGCGACCACGGTCATCCGGGACGGACGCACCGTGGAGACCCTCTCCCTGGCCTCCGGGGAGGTCACCCAGGAGCGGATCATCCGCGGCATGGTCGGCCGGGACCTGGACAGCTTCTATCCCGACCGGGTCTCGTCGCCGGGGGAGGAGGTGCTGCGCATCGAGAACTGGAGCGTGCGGCACCCCACCCAGGACCGGCTCGTCGTCGACGACGCCAGCCTGGACGTCCGTGCCGGCGAGGTGGTCGGCATCGCCGGTCTGATGGGCGCCGGTCGTACCGAGTTGGCGATGAGCCTCTTCGGCCGGACGTACGGCCGGGACATCCGGGGTCGGCTGTTCGTGCGCGGCCGGGAGGTCCGGGCGCGCACCGTCGCGGAGGCCATCGAGCACGGCATCGCCTATGTCACCGAGGACCGCAAGCGCTTCGGCCTCAACCTCATCGACGACGTGCGGCACAACGTCTCCGCCGCCGCCCTGGGCCGGCTCGCCCGCCTCGGTTGGGTCAACGGCAACGAGGAGATCAAGGTCGCCGAGCAGAGCCGGCGGGACATGAACATCAAGACGACAAGCGTGATGGCCGTGGTGGGCAAGCTCTCCGGTGGCAACCAGCAGAAGGTCGTGCTGTCGAAGTGGCTGTTCACCAATCCGGACGTGCTGATCCTCGACGAGCCGACCCGGGGAATCGACGTCGGGGCGAAGTTCGAGATCTACACGATCGTCAACCGGCTCGTCGCCGAGGGTAAGGCGGTGATCCTGATCTCCTCGGAGCTGCCGGAGCTGCTCGGCATGTGCGACCGCATCTACACCCTCGCCGCCGGCCGGATCACCGGCCAGGTGCCGGTGGCCGAGGCGACCCAGGAGAACCTCATGGATCTGATGACGAAGGACAAGGAGCGCGTGGGATGACCAGCGTCAAGACCTCATCGCCGCCGTCCCCGCCGCCGGCCGACAAGAGTCCGGGCGTCGCCCTGCACGCCGGCACCAGCGACCTGCGTGCGCTGATCATGAACAACCTGCGGCAGAGTGGCATCTACGTCGCACTCGTCGTCATCGTCGGGTTCTTCGCCGTGCTCACCGACGGGGTGTCGCTGAGCCCCGGCAACATCACCAACATCGTCCTGCAGTACTCGTACATCCTGGTGCTGGCGATCGGCATGGTGATCATCATCATCGGCGGTCACATCGACCTGTCGGTGGGCTCGGTGGTCGCCCTCACCGGGGCGGTCTCCGCCGTGCTGGTCATCCGGGAGGGCTTCCCGTGGTGGGTCGGCATCCTGGCCGCGGTGGCGGTGGGCGTCGCGGTCGGCGCGTGGCACGGCTTCTGGGTGGCGTACGCCGGTATCCCGGCCTTCATCGTGACGCTCGCCGGCATGCTGCTGTTCCGCGGCCTGACCCTGCGGGTGCTGGACAACATCTCGCTCTCCCCGTTCCCTGCCGACTACCAGCAGGTCGCGGCCGGCTTCCTCAACGGGCTGCTCGGCGGGGACGGCTTCGACGCCTTCACCCTGCTGATCGGCGCCGTCGCGGTGGCCGGGTACGCGGTGAGCGGCTTCCGGACCCGGGTGGCCCGGGTCCGCTACCAGCAGCCGGTGGAGTCGTTCCCCCTGTTCGTCGCCCGGGTGGTGCTGGTGGGCGCGGTCATCATGTACTTCGCCTGGCAGTTGGCGCACGCCCGGGGCCTGCCGATCGTGCTGATCATCCTGGCCGCGCTGGTGCTGGTCTACGGCCTGCTCACCCGGCGTACCGTCTTCGGTCGGCAGGTCTACGCGATCGGCGGCAACCTCTCGGCGGCGACCCTCTCCGGGGTCAAGGTGCGGACGGTCAACTTCTGGATGTTCGTCAACATGGGCTTCCTGGCGGCGGTTGCCGGGGTAATCTACTCCTCGCGCTCCAACGGCGCGCAGCCCGCCGCGGGCAACATGTTCGAGCTCGACGCGATCGCCGCCGCGTTCATCGGTGGCGCGGCGGTCACCGGTGGGGTCGGCACCGTGATGGGTGCCGTGGTCGGTGGTCTGATCATGGCGGTGATGAGCAACGGGATGCAGCTGATGGGCGTCGACCAGTCCATCCAGTCGGTGGTCAAGGGCCTGGTGCTGCTCGTCGCCGTGGCCTTCGACGTCTACAACAAGCGGCGTGCCGGCGCCTCCCGCTGACCGGTGACGCGGCACCCGCCCGCGTCGTACCCCTTCGCCCGGACGCCCCGGGCCGCGTCGGAACGGTCCGACGCGGCCCGGGGCGTTGGCATTTGCGCCCGTCGATCGTGTCAACGCTGTTTCAGCTTGACGAGCATCATGTTATCGCTCACAGTCTATGGATAGCTGAAGCCGTTCCCGCAGCGGCTGGTCGGCACCCCCGACCTGTCGCTGTACCGCGTCGTGCGCCATCGCGGACGCGCCGCCGAGTGAACGTTGACATCGGCAGGCTTCGAACAATGCGACGACGGTGGCCCCGGGCCGGACCCAGGGCCCCCGTCGATCGACCGTTGGTGAGGGAGGGTCATGGTAGCCATGGGAGAGGTGCCGATCGCGGTCCGGCGACGGCGCGGCTGGTGGTCACGGGTCGTCGCCGCCCTGCTGACGCTGCTGGTCGGCGGTGGTCTCGTCGTGGTCCAGTCGACCGGCGCGGCGGCGGCGACGGTGGACACCACCGCCTGGTACGTGCTGGTCAACCGCAACAGCGGCAAGGCGCTGGACGTGTACAACTTCGCCACCAACGACGGCGCGCGGATCACCCAGTGGACCCGCGGCGACGGCACCAACCAGCAGTGGCAGTTCGTCGACTCCGGCGGCGGCTACTACCGGTTGAAGTCGCGGCTCTCGGGCAAGGTCCTCGACGTCTACAACCTCTCCACCGCCGACGGCGCGGCGATCGTGCAGTGGACCGACGGCAACGGCACCAACCAGCAGTTCCGGCTCGCCGACTCGGCCGACGGCTACGTCCGGCTGCTCAACCGCAACAGCGGCAAGGCGGTCGAGGTGCAGAACGCCTCCACCGCCGACGGCGGCAACATCGTCCAGTACTCCGACTGGGGTGGCACCAACCAGCAGTGGCAGCTCGTCCGCGTCGACGGCGGCAGCACCCCGACCACGCCGCCACCGACCACGCCACCGGCGAGCGGCTCGTTCACCAACCCGGTGGTGTGGCAGGACTTCGCCGACGTCGACATCATCCGGGTCGGCGACGCGTTCTACCTGTCAGCCTCGACCATGCACTACTCGCCGGGCGCCCCGATCCTGCGCTCCTACGACCTGGTCAACTGGGAGTTCGCCGGGCACTCGGTGCCCAAGCTCGACTTCGGCGCGAAGTATGACATGTCCGGCGGGCGGGCGTACGTCAACGGGATCTGGGCGTCGACGCTGAACTACCGCCCGAGCAACCGCACCTACTACTGGGCCGGCTGCATCGACTTCGCCAAGACCTACATCTACACCGCCGCCGCCGTCGACGGGGCCTGGAACCAGCACTCCACCATCAACAAGTGCTACTACGACGCCGGCATGCTGGTCGACGACAACGACACCATGTACGTCGCCTACGGCAACAGCCAGATCAGCGTCGCGCAGCTGTCCGCCGACGGCAAGAGCGAGGTCCGCAGCCAGCAGGTCTTCTCCACCCCGTCGAGCGTGGGCACCCTGGAGGGGGCCCGGTTCTACAAGCGCAACGGCAGCTACTACATCTGGCTCACCCGGCCGGCCAACGGCCAGTACGTGCTGAAGTCGTCGAGCCCGTTCGGCCCGTACGAGATGCGGCAGGTGCTGCTCAACATGCCCGGCCCGATCTCCGGCGGCGGCGTGCCGCACCAGGGCGGTCTGGTGCAGACCCCGGCCGGCCAGTGGTACTACATGTCCTTCGTGGACGCCTACCCCGGTGGGCGGGTGCCGGCACTGGCCCCGATCACCTGGACCGCCGACGGCTGGCCGCAGATCCAGACGGTCAACGGCGGCTGGGGCGCGTCGTACCCGAACCCGCTGCCGACCCGACCGGTCAAGCCGTTGACCGGCACCGACACCTTCAGCGGCAGCACCCTCGGCCCGCAGTGGGAGTGGAACCACAACCCGGACAACACCAAGTGGTCGGTGAACAACGGCCTGCGCCTGCAGACCGCCACCGTCACCAACGACCTCTACAGCGCCCGGAACACGGTGACCCACCGGATCCAGGGGCCGACCTCCACCGCCACCGTCGAACTCGACTACTCGGCGCTGCGCGACGGCGACCGGACCGGGCTGGCGGTGCTGCGCAACTCGTCGGCCTGGATCGGCGTCCGCCGGGACAACGGCGCGACCCGGGTGTCGATGACCAACAACCTCACCATGGACGGCAGCTGGCGAACCACCAACACCGGTTCGGAGATCGCCTCCGCCCCGGTCAGCGGGGGACGCATCTGGCTACGGGCCACCGCCGACATCCGGCCCGGCTCCGGCCGGCAGGCCCGGTTCTCCTACAGCACCGACGGCACCAACTTCACCGCCCTGGGTAACGCGCTCACCCTCGACAGCAACTGGCAGTTCTTCATGGGCTACCGCTTCGCCATCTTCAACCACGCCACCCAGGCCCTCGGTGGCACCAGCACGATCCGCCAGTTCCAGCTGACCACCCCCTGACCCACCCGGTCGCGGCCGGCAGACGCCGGGGCCGCCCGTACCGTCGGACCGCCCAGCGGGCCCGGTCGGCACGGGCGGCCCCGGCGGCCAGGCTCCGGGTTCGTGCCGGCTCCGGTCCGTGCCGGGTTCAGGGGCAAACGGAATGGGGCTGCCCCGATCGGGGCAGCCCCATTCGTCAGGCCGCAGGTCCGCCGCCGTCTCGCCGGCGGTGGCGGACCTGCGGCCGGTCCAGGCCAACCGCTACTGGTTGGCGACGATCCGCCACCGGTTGTCCGCGCTGCCGTTGTCGGAGTCCTGTACGGCCTGGGCGCCCTGCGCGGTCGAGCCGTTGAGGATGCCGAGCAGCTTCCCGCTGTTGACGTTGCGGATCTTGTAGGTGCCGTCACCCTGGTTCAGCAGGGTCCACCGGTGGTCGGCGGTGCCGTTGTCCGCCCACTGCAGGACGCGGGCGTTGTCGGCGGTGGACATGTTCTCCACGCCGAGGACCTTGCCGCTGTTGACGTTGCGGAACCGGACGGCGTCGCCGTCGGTCACCACCACCCAGTTGTGGTCGGCGGTGCCGGTGTCACCCCACTGGAGGGCGAGCCCGCCGTCGGCGGTGGACATGTTCTGGATGCCGAGGACCAGGCCGCTGCCGACGTTGACGAGCCGCGAGCTGCCGCCACCGGGGTTGCCGCCCCCGGTGGTGCTCCAGTAGACCGTGTAGTTGAAGCCGTGGGCGTCGTAGAACGGCCCGACGTTGACCGTGGACCCGTTGGCGGTGGCGGTGAACGCCAGCGTGCTGGTGCTGGTCCGGGTGACCGACGAGACGTTGAGCGACGGCAGGGAGTTCAGGGTGGTGTTGCCGTAGTTGCCGGCCAGCACCGCCGGCCCGTAGGTGAGGGCGCCGACGTTGGCGTTGTCGTTGGCCTGCTGCACGACGACCTTCATCGGCAGCCGTACGGTGACGGTGTCGCCGGCCGCCCAGGTGCGGGTGACCGTGGCGTAGCTGCCGGGGTTGGTGGCGACGTTCTGCGTCTCGCCGTTGACGGCGATCGTCGCGCCGGTGGCCCAGGCCGGGATGCGGACCCGGATGCTCCACGAGCCGCTCATCGACCCGGAGAGGGTGAGCGTGCTGGTGTCGCTCGCCGGGTAGCTGGTGCTCTGGGTGACCGTGATCCCGCGCTGCGACCAGGTCAGCACCGACGGAACGAACAGGTTCACCGTCAGCGTGGTGTCGTTGTAGAAGTAGATCGAGTCCATCAGCTTGGTGTTGGCCTCGATGCCGGTGCCCTGGCAGCACCAGAACGAGTTGTAGTCGGTGCTGAAGGTGCCGCCGCCCCAGGCCGGCCCGACGCCCCGTCGGCCACCCGGCTTGAGCGGGGTGAAGTAGGTGACGTGGCCGTGCCCGTCGGCCGGGTTCTGCGCGCCGACGACATGGTTGAGCAGGGCACGCTCGTAGAAGTCGAAGTACGCGACCCGGTTCGGGTCGAGCAGCCACAGCTCCCGGGTCAGCTTGAGCATGTTGTGGGTGTTGCAGTGCTCGCAGGTGTCGTTGGTCAGGTACCCGGCGATCGCGTTCGGCGGCCGGAAGTGCTCGGCCTGGCTGTTGCCGCCGATGACGTAGGTGTGCGCGTTGACGGTCATGTTCCACGCGTTGCTGGCGATGTCCCGGTAGCGCGTGGTGCCGGTCGCCTTGAACTCCCGCGCCGCGCCGATCCACTTGGGCACCTGGGTGTTGGCGTGCTTGCCGTTGAGCTGGTCGGAGTTGCTGGCGAGCGGGTTGAACACGCCTGCGTGGTCGAACCGCTGGGCGACGGTCAGCCAGCGCCCGTCGCCGGTGTGCTGGTAGATGTCGGTCAACGCCTCGTTCATGCCGCCGAACTCGGTCTCCAGCATCGACTGCATCTGGTTGTAGCTCAGCCGCGACGTGCGGGTGTCGACCCAGCCGGCCAGCGCCAGCAGCACCGAGCGGGCCTGCGTGTTGCCGATGTAGCGCCACACGTCGAGCAGCCCCATGAGGGTCTTGTGGATGCAGTAGTAGGGCACGTTGCCGTTGGACAGCGTGCGGGCCTCCAGGGCCGCGAAGTCCGACTCCGGGAAGCCGGACAGGTAACCGGCGGTGAATCCGGCCGCACCGTTGTTGGCCTGGCACTTCGCCAGCTCGGCCACCATGTAGTTCGCCTTGTCCCGGCAGGTGGTGTCGCCCAGCACCGCGTACGCCTGCGCCCAGGCGGTCAGGAAGTGCCCCTGCATGTGGGTGCGGAACGGGAACGACGGCGCGTCCCAGCCACCGTTGGAGGCGGCGTTGTTGGTGCCGAGGCGGTGGTTGGCCCGGAAGTTGCGGAGCATCCGGTCGACGTCGACGAACCGCAGGTAGCTCAGTGTCCGGTTCTGGTTGTCCAGCAGCCGGCCGGCGGTCAGCCGGACCTGCCCCAGCTCGAACGGGTACGCGGAGACACCGAGGTCCGATCGGGCCGGGGGGACCACCAGCGCCGCGGCGGCCGGCCCGGATCCGAGTAGGGTGCCACCCGCGGCGGAGACGAGCGCGGTGGCGCCGGCGGCCTGGAGAAGCTGGCGTCGGTTGAGGGACGGGGACATGGGAACCTCCAGTGGACCGGATCACGGGCTGGCGCCCGTCCGGGTGAGTAGTGGGTGTCGGTGGTGGGGTGCCGGCCCGCCCCGGTGGGGCGGAGCGGGCCGGCGCGACTGTCAGCCGCGCGACGGGGTCACGCGGGGGTGCAGGTCAGGTCGGTCGGTGGCTGGTTGCTGCCGGTGGTCGAGCTGATATAGCCGACGGTGGTGGAGCCGCCGGCTCCGAGCTGCCCGTTGTAGGCGGCGTTGGTGACGGTCACCTGGTTGCCCTGCTGGGTCAGGGTGCCGTTCCACGCCTGGGCCACCGTCTGCCCGCTGGGCAGGGTGAAGCTCACCCGCCAGCCGGTGATCGGGGCGGACCCGTTGGTGATGGTCAGCTTGCCCTCGAAGCCGCCCTGCCAGGTGTTGACCACGGTGTTGGTGGCCGCGCAGGTCGTTCCGGAGGGGGTCGTCGGAGCCGGCGTCGTCGGGGCCGGGGTCGTCGGGGTGGGGGTGGGGGTCGCGGTGGGCGTCGTGGTGGGCGTCGCGGTCGGGGTGGGCGTCGGGGTGGTGCCGCTGCCGTTGAACTGCCACCAGTTGACGTTGAACAGGGTGCCGCTGCCGCCGGTGAACCGCAGGTACATGTCGTGGGTGCCGGTCGCGCCGGACACCGGGCAGGAGACGGTCTGCCAGTTCTGCCAGCCGCCGGTGACCGGCACGGAGCAGCTCGCCACCCGGGTGCCGGTGGTGCTGTCCAGCCGGACCTCGATGGTGCCGCCGCTGCCGGCCGAGGCCACCCGGGCGTTGAAGGACGTCGCACCGGTACCGAAGCCGACCCCCTTGACCTTGATGTAGTCGCCGTTCTCGATGAAGCCGACGTTCATCCCGCCCTCGCTGGACGCCTCGGTCTCGATGCCGGAGCCCCAGGCGATCGTCTCGGCCTCCTGCCGCACGTACGGGTTGAGCGTGCCGATCTGCGGTGCGCCGGTGCTGGTCATGTTGATCGTCGGGATGGTGCCATTGGTGCCGTAGGTGAACTTCTCCACCGCGACCGACCGGGTGTAACCGCCACCGCCGGGCAGCGCGCCGTTGTGGTAGAAGAAGTACGACCCGCCGTTGAAGTCGACGATTCCGGCATGGTTGGTGAAGCTGCCGCCCTGCCGGGGCATGACCGTGCCCCGGTAGGTCCACGGCCCGGTGGGGCCGGGCGCCGTGGAGTAGCCGATGAACTCGCTGCAGCACTCGGCGGCGAAGACGTTGTAGTAGGTCCCGTTGCGCTTGAAGACCCAGGGGCCCTCCTCGTAGAGGGTGGGTCGGGTGGCGTTGCCGTTGCGGGTGCCGTATCCGGCGGTGGTCAGCGGAATCTTGGTGACACTGCCGGAGTACGAGATCATGTCGGCGTTCAGCTTGACGTACCACAGGTTGGGGTTGCCCCAGTAGAGGTACGCTTGCCCGTCGTCGTCGATGAAGACGGTCGGGTCGATCTCGCCGTTGGCCGCCAGCGGGCGGCCGATGGCATCCCGGAACGGGCCGGTGGGGCTGTCGCTCACCGCCACCCCGATGGCCATCGAGTTGGTCGACTTCGCGGTCACCGGCACGTACCAGTAGAACTTGCCGTTGCGGGCGATGACCTGGCCCGCCCAGGCGTCCGCCTTCGCCCAGCTGAAGGTGCCGACGTTGAGCGGCGAGCCGTGGTCGGTCCAGTTGACCATGTCGGCGGAGGACCAGACCCGCCACTCCTTCATGGTGAACCAGGTCGAGCCGTCCTCGTCGTGGCCGGTGTAGAGGTACACCCGGCCGTTGTGCACCAGCGGGGCCGGGTCGGCGGTGTAGATGTGCTGGACGATGGGGTTGTCGGCCTTCGCGGTGCCGGCCGGGAGCAGGGTCGAGACCAGGAGCAGGGCCGTCAACCAGGCGAAGGAGCGCCGCAGTCGGGTCAGGGGTGGCAGTGCGGGTTTCACCAGTACCTCCCAGTATGGGCGATGCGTGTCGTGGGGCGTCACGCCTCGGTGGCCTGCCCGGACTCCGCCGACGCCCCGGCCGGTGAGCCGGTGCTGTCGGGACTCGTCCGGACTGCCCGCCGTGCGGGTACGCGGGTGTGGCGTCACGGTCGGCGATCGCGCTCCCGGCCTGCCAGGGACGGCACCGCAGTCGGCGCGCGGTCGTGTCAGGACCCCACGGTGGCGGTGGACGACGTGCGCCGGGGGATCCGGGTGTGTCGAGGTGTCGATGCGACCCGGCGGCGCGCAGCGTCCACGGAGGTGCCCGGAGGTGTCCCACCGACGTCGCCCGTGCCCGCACTCCGCTCCGCCGCCCGGATCCCGGGGGTGGAGCGGGGGAGGCGTGCCCTTCGCTCCCGCGGCCGACGGTATCTTGTTATCGTTAACACCCGCAAGCCATTGACGTTCGTTGGTTACGCGGGCGTCATCGGGGTCCCCCTGCGGGCCCGGTCCGCCGGGCGGGAGCGACGGGTGATCCACCCGCCGCCGGGGGTCAGCGCGCCAATCGCCCGGTGTCCGGTCCGCCGCGCCGGACCAGCCAGGCCTCGGTGATGTGGGTGACCATGGCCGCGGCGGCGCCGTCCGGGTCGTGGGCCGCGATGCGCTCGTAGATGCGCCGGTGTCCCCGGTTGGAGGCCACGCACAGCGCCCGTTCGGAGCGGCCCATGTAGCGGGCGGTGTTGACCACCTGGCTCTCCAGTGACCGCACCACGCCCCGGGCGATCCGGTTGCCGGACGCCTGCATGATCACGTCGTGGAACGCCCGGTCGTGCTCGTGGTAGGCGACCTGGTCGTCGACCAGCTCGTCCATCCGGTCGACCAGGGCACGCAGCCGGTCGACGGTCTCCTGGTCGGCCAGCCGGGCGGCGACGTTGGCCATGTCGGACTCCAGCACCCGCCGGGTGGCCACCAGGTCGTCGAGAATGGTCAGGCTGTCGTCCTCGGCGATCGTCGCGGAGAGCACGAGTTCGTCGAGCATGTCCCACATCGACGGTGGGGTGACGATGGTGCCGCTGCCCTGGCGGACCTGCACCAGGCCCTTCTCCTGGAGGATCTTCACGGCCTCCCGGACGACCGTGCGGCTCACCGAGAACGCCTCGCACAGCGCCGGCTCGGGAGGCAGTGGGGCGCCGGGCGGGTGAACTCCGCGTACGATGCGTCCCACCAGTTCGGCGGTGACGGCGGTCGCGAGGTTGGCGGGTCGTCGTGCCCAGCTCGGGGGCGTTGCCGTGTTCAGGGTGATCTCCCGTGCCGTCATGTCCCCTCCAGTGGATTCCGCGGACCGCGCCACGACCTGCCTGCGGCGAATTCTACGTCCCAGTGTTGACGTCATACGTCATACGAGTTACTTTCTCGTCAATCCAAGTGTCTCGATTCAGCGGGGTCGGCCGACGTCGAAAGTGAGCAGCGATGAAGCACCGAGCAGTGTGGTCAGCCGTTCTCGTCGCGGCATTGGCGCTGGCCGGCTGCGGGAGCGCCGGCGGGACGCGTTCCCCGTCCGGCGGGGCGGACGGGAAGCTGGTCGTCTGGGACTGGAAGTCCGGCGAGGCGTCCGCCCGGGCGTACCTGGAGAAGGCGAAGGCCGACTTCGCCAGGAAGCACCCCGACGTCACCGTCGAGTTCGTCGCCCAGCCCTTCGAGCAGTACTACACCCTGCTCGGCACGGCGATCCAGGCCGGCAAGGGGCCGGACGTGATGCTGTTCAACGGGGGCGGCCAGATCCGGGACCGGGCGGACGCGCTGCTGCCCCTGGACGAGTACCTCACCGACGACCGGCAGCGGCTCGCCGGCTGGGACGCGTTCACCAAGGACGGCAAGACCTATGCCGCCCCGGTGACGCTGCAGGGCCACCCGATCTACTACAACCGGGCTCTTTACGACAAGGCCGGCCTCGACCCCGCCAGCCCCGCCACCACCTGGTCGAAGTTCCTCGCCGACTGCGCCACCATCACCCGGCAGACCGGCGCGAAGTGCCTCGCCCTCGGCAACAAGGAGGGCTACGGCATCCAGTTCTTCCTCTCCGCCTTCGGCTCCGGCGTGTTCAGCGCGCAGGAGTACGACGACTGGATCGCCGGCAAGCGGGACTGGACCTCGCCGCACGTCAAGCGGATCTTCGCGCTCTGGAAGGAGGCCCAGGACGCGAAGCTGAACAGCGACGGGGCGAACTCGACGGCGATGTTCAACGACTCCTTCGCGATCTTCCAGTCCGCGAAGGCCGCCCACGTCATCGGGCTGATGTCGGACGTCGGACACTGGAAGGACTTCAGCGAGTTCCTCACCGCCGAGAAGCTCGGCGTGATGCGCGCCCCCGTCGTCGTACCCGGGGCCACCCCGAGCCTGCCCTACGACGGCGGCATCGGCTACGGGGTCGCCAGGTGGACCAAGGACCCCAGGGTCGCCGCCGACCTGGTGCGTTCGCTGACCTCGACCGACGCGCTGAAGTCCTTCTACGCCGACGCCGGGGCGATCGCCGCCGACACCACCATCGACGTGTCCCAGGGCGGCCCGGCCGTGGCCACCATCGTCGCCGACCTCAAGGCCGGCAAGCCCGCCCTGCACGTGGCGCTCTCCTCCAAGACCCTGGAGCTGATGGGCCGGCTCTCCCAGCAACTGCTGAGCGGCTCGATCAGCGTCGACGAGGCGGTGAAGCAGCTGGCCGCCTCCGATCAGGCCGGCTGACCCCGTGCCGGTTCCCGAGGCGGTACCGTCGGTCCGTCCGGCCCCGACCGGCCGGGCCGGCGGGACGCCGCCGAGATCCGTACCCCCCGCCCCCGCCGTCTCGCGGCGCGGCCGGGGTGGCCGACGGGCGGAACGGCTCGCCCCCTTCGTGCTGCTGGCCCCGGCCCTGCTGATCCTCGCGCTGCTGCGGTTCTGGCCGCTGCTGCTCGGGGTCAACTTCTCCTTCACCGGTGACGGCGACCGTGACGGGCTGATGGTCGGCCTGGACAACTACCGGGAGCTGCTCGGGGACCCGCTGTTCCGGGACGCGCTGGGCAACGTCGGGCTGCTCGTGCTGCTGCTGCCGGTGGCGGTGGCGATCCCCGGCCTGCTCGCGACCCTCATCTACCTGCGGGTCCCCGGGCACCGGCTGTACCGCAGCGTCTACTTCTTTCCGGCCGTGCTGTCCCCGGTCATCGTCGGGGCCATCTTCAACCTGCTGCTCGCCTTCGACGGCCCGCTCAACGCCCTGCTCGGCGGGGTCGGCATCGGGCCGGTGGACTGGCTCGGCGACCCGGACGTGGCGATGTTCGTCGTGGTCGGGGTGCACGTCTGGGCGACCTTCGGGATGGCGCTGGTGGTGTTCCTCGCCGGCTTCGCCACCCTGGACGCCTCGCTGCTGGACGCCGCCCGGGTCGACGGCGCGTCGCTGCCCCAGACCGTCCGGCACGTGATCGTGCCCAGCCTCGCCCGCACCATCCAGTTCGTCTTCGTCACCACGATGATCGGGATGCTGACCTCCATGTTCGGCCTGCTCTACGTGATGACCAGCGGCGGCCCGGAGGGGTCGACCTACCTGCCGGAGTACTACATCTGGATCCAGCAGGGCCAGATGAACCGGCCGGCGCTCGCCTCGGCCGCCTCGACGGTGCTCTTCCTCATCATGCTCGTGGTGGGGCTGCTGCAGATCAGCCTGCTCCGGCGGGCGGTGAGGGAGGCGTGATGTCCCGTGTCCGGTGGGGTCGGTGGCTGCTGGCCCTGCCGATGGCCGTGCTGGCCCTGGCGACCGTCTACCCCCTGGTCTTCACCGCCAACGTGGCGATGAAGACCCGCCGCGACTACGTCCTCGACCGCTTCTCGCTGGTGGACTCCCTGCGGTGGGACAACGTCGCGGCGGCGTGGAACAGCGTCGGGATGGCCCGCTACCTGACCAACTCGGTGGTCGTGGTGACGGTCTCGGTGCTCCTGCTGCTGTTGTTCGGGTCGATGGCCGGCTTCGCGTTGAGCCAGCTGCGTTTCCGGGGTTCGTCGGTGCTCTTCCTGTGCTGCCTCGCGGCGCTCTTCGTGCCGTTCCAGGTGATCATGGTGCCGCTGGCCCGGATCATGTCCGACGCCGGTCTCGTCGACACCTACCCGGGGCTGGTGCTCGCCTACGTGGCGCAGTTCCTGCCCTTCACCATCTTCCTGATGACCAGCTACTACCGGACCATCCCCCCGGAGATCATCGACGCGGCCCGGATCGACGGCAACGACGTCTACGGTGTCTACCGGCGGATCATGCTGCCGCTGGGCGCCCCGGCCCTGCTGTCGGTCGGCATCCTCAACGCGCTGTTCTGCTGGAACGACGTACTGATCTCGTTGCTGCTGATGCCCTCGGCCGAGCACCGGACCCTGATGGTCGGGGTGACCTCGCTGCGGGGGCAGTACTCCGCCGACATCCCCACCTTCGCCGCGGGGGTGCTGATCGCCGCCGTACCCGTGCTGGTGATCTACCTCTTTCTCCAGCGCCAGATCGCCGACGGTGTCGCCGCCGGTGCTACGAAGGGCTGACATGCGGATCACCGGATACCGGACCCTGACCACCGTGCAGGAGTGGGGTCGGCCCGTCGGCGACGCGAACGGCGTCTTCACCGACGGGGTGACCACGGTGCCGATCATCGTGGTCGAGACCGACGAGGGCATCACCGGGGTCGGCCTCGGACCGCACACCGACCTCGAACGGATCTTCGCCGCGATCGACGGCGAGGACCCCCGCGCGGTGACCACCCTTTACGACCGGATGCTGCGGCAGACCTTCAAGGCGGGCCACGCCGGCACGGTGTTCGGCACGATCGGGGCGTTGGACACCGCGCTGTGGGACATCAAGGCCCAGTCGGCGGGGCAACCGCTCTGGCGGCTGCTGGGCGGACGCGACCGGCGGGTGCCCGCGTACGCGTCCGGCCTCGACATCGGCCTGGACGACGACGAGCTGGTGGCGGCCTACACGGTCTACGCCCGACACGGGCTGCGGGCCGCCAAGCTCAAGGGCGGCCTGGACATCGAGCGGGACCGGCACCGGCTGCACGTGGTCCGGGACGTGCTCACCGAGGCCGGTCGGGGGCAGCGCCCCGGCCTGATGCTCGACGTCAACGAGGCGTGGACCCGCAAGCAGGCCGTCCGGCACGTCGGCGAACTCGAACGTACCCTGGACCTCGTCTGGATCGAGGAACCCGTCCGACGGTGGGACGCCGAGGGCCTGGCCGTCGTCGGTCGCGGTATCCGGGCGTCGGTCGCGACCGGGGAGAACCTCACCGGCCTCGAACAGTACCGGCCGCTGATCGCCGCGGCGGCGGTGGACATCGTGCAGATGGCCGCGGTCTGGGGGGTCACCCACTTCCTGCGGGTGGCCGCCCTGGCGCACGCCTACGACCTGCCGGTCAGCCCGATCGGCAACAGCCCCGTGGGGCTGCTGCACGCCGCCACGTCGGTGCCCAACCACCTGGTCAGCGAGCTACAGGACCTCCGGCCCCCGGTCGGGATCACCCGCGACCTGTACGTCGAGGACGGGGCGTTCGTCCTCGGCGACACACCGGGCCTGGGCGTCACGGTCGCCGAGGAGGAGATCCGTACCCATCCCCGCCGTTCGGACGTGCCCACACCCGACGGACCCAACGTGCGGCCGGAACGGGCCGGACGCCGGCTGCTGGCGGAGAACGACCAGATCGTCGCCGGGCCGCAGCGGTACGTCACGCCGCTGCCCGGCACCCCGGCGCACCACCACGACGGCCTGCCGTCCGCCGTCAGGAACTGACCCCGACCCACGAGGGAGTACGCATGCAGGCAGTGGTCTGCCACCGCGCCCGGCACCACCGGCCCGACGAGCTGGTGGAGGCACACCGGTGAGCGCCCTGTTCGACCTGTCCGGCCGGACCGCCGTGGTGACCGGCGCACGCCGGGGCATCGGGCTGGCCATGGCCGAGGCGCTGGCCGTCGCGGGCGCCGACGTGATCGGGGTCTCGGCGCAGCTGGAGGCCACCGGCAGTGAGGTGGAGCGCCGGGTACGCGCGGCGGGCCGCTCGTTCACCGCGTTGCGCGCCGACCTGGCCGACCGGGCCGCGGTCCGCCGGCTCGTCGGTGACCTGCACGACCTCGGCCCGGTCGACATCCTGGTCAACAACGGCGGCACCATCGCCCGTGCCCCGGCGGCCGAGCACCCCGACGAGATGTGGGACCACGTCATCGAGGTGAACCTGACCAGCCAGTTCGTGCTGAGTCGGGAGATCGGCCGGGCGATGGTGGCCCGGGGCCACGGAAAGATCATCTTCACCGCGTCGCTGCTCAGCTTCCAGGGCGGCATCACCGTCCCCGGATACGCCGCCTCCAAGTCCGGCATCGCCGGGCTGACCAGGGCGCTGGCCAACGAGTGGGCGGCGCACGGGGTCAACGTCAACGCCATCGCCCCCGGCTACATCGCCACCGACAACACCCGGGCGCTACGCGAGGACCCGGAACGCGACCGGGCCATCCTGGCCCGCATCCCGACCGGCCGGTGGGGAAACGCCGACGACCTCGCCGGCGCCACGGTGTTCCTGGCCTCCCCGGCGTCGGACTACGTCAACGGCATCGTCCTGCCCGTCGACGGCGGATGGTTGGGCCGATGAGCGCACCGCCCGGCACCGTCGACGCCCACCACCACCTCTGGGTCCGGGCCCGGCACCCGCAACCCTGGATCGACCCGGCCACCATGGCCGCCATCGACGCCGACTTCACCCCGGCCGACCTGGCCCGGGTCACCCGTCCCGTCGGGGTCACCGGGACCGTCCTGGTGCAGGCCAACTCCACCGAGGCGGAGACGGTGGACCTGCTGGGCGTCGCCGCCGACGATCCGCTCATCCGGGGGGTCGTCGGCTGGCTGGACGTCACGGCCCCGGACGTCACCGAACGACTGGGCCGGCTGCGGGCGGCGCGCGGCGGCCACCTGCTGGTCGGCGTCCGCTACTCCGTGCAGGACGAGCCCGACCCGGCGTTCCTCGACCGGGTCGACGTGCGGCGGGGGATAGCCGCGGTGGGCGCCGCCGGTCTCGCCTTCGACCTGCTGGTGCGGCCGCACCAACTGGGCGCGGCCGGTCGGCTCGCCCGCGACCTGCCCGAGGTGCGGTTCGTCCTGGACCACCTCGGCAAACCGGCGCTGGGCGGGACGGACCTCGACGGGTGGGCCCGCGACCTGCACGCCCTGGCGGGCGCGGCCAACGCCACGGCGAAACTGTCCGGCCTGGTCACCGAGGTGCACCGGGCACCGTGGACACCGCAGGACCTGCGCCCCGCCGTCGAACACGCCCTCGACGCGTTCGGCCCGGACCGGTTGATGTTCGGCTCCGACTGGCCGGTCTGCCTGCTCGCCAGCTCCTACCCACGCTGGGTCGACACGCTGGCGGGACTGCTGGACCCGCTCGGCGACGATGAGCGGGCGGCGATCTGGCGGCACACCGCCCGGCGGGTCTACCGACTGGAGTCGTCGTGAACGCCCGCCCGCTGCCGCGCCGACCGGCGGTACGCCTCACCGCGCTGGGCTTCGGCGCGGCGCAGGCCGGCAACCTCTACCGGGCCACCACCGACGAGGAGTTCACCGCCGCCGTCGACACCGCCTGGGCGGGTGGCCTGCGCTACTACGACACCGCACCGCACTACGGGCTCGGCCTGTCCGAACGGCGGCTCGGCGCGGCGCTGCGTACCCGGCCGCGCGACGAGTACGTGGTGTCGACGAAGGTCGGGCGGTTGCTCGTACCGTCGCCGCAGGACGCCCACCGGCGCGACCCGGAAGGCTTCGACGTGCCCGCCGACCACCGGCGGGTCTGGGACTTCAGCCGCGACGGCGTGCTCCGTTCGCTGGAGTCCAGCCTGGCCCGCACCGGCCTGGACCGGATCGACGTCGTCTACCTGCACGACCCCGACGACCACTGGGAGCAGGCCGCCACCGAGGCGGTGCCCGCCCTGGTGGAGCTGCGCGACCAGGGCGTGGTGGGGGCCATCGGGGCCGGCATGAACCAGTCCCACCTGCTCACCCGGTTCGTCGAGGAGACCGACGTCGACGTGGTGATGTGCGCCGGCCGGTACACCCTGCTGGAACAGGGGGCGCTGGCCGACCTGCTGCCCGCCGCCGAACGCCGGGGCGTCGGCGTGGTCATCGCCGGGGTCTACAACTCCGGCCTGCTGTCGCAGGACCGGCCCCCGGCCGACGCCACCTACAACTACCAACAGGCCCCACCGGAGCTGATCGACCGGGCCCACCGGATCGCCGACGTCTGCCAGGCGTACGGCGTCACCCTGCCGCAGGCGGCGCTCGCCTTCGTCCGCTCCCCTCCCGCAGTCGTCTCGACGGTCGTCGGCCTGCGCAACCGCGCGCAGGTCACGCAGGCGCTGACCCGCGCGGACGCCGACGTCCCGGCGGCGCTGTGGCCGGCGCTGCGGGCCGCCGGGCTGCTCGACCCGGCCGCGGCGTGATTCCACCGCGACCGGGGGCACCCCACCACCCCACCAGGATTGGAGTCCCACCCGTGTCCGTCCCGACATCACCCGCCCGGCGCGGGCCGGTGCTGGCCGGCCTGGCCGCCACGGCGCTCGCCGCCACGGTCGCCGTGCTCGCCCCGGCCGGTCCCGCCCTCGCCGCCACCACCACCCTCTACGCGTCCCCCGCCGGCAGCGGCACCGCCTGCTCCAGCAGCCAGCCCTGCTCGCTGACCGAGGCGCAGAACGCCGTCCGGTCCCGTACCGCCGGGATGTCCGGCGACATCGTCGTCGAGCTGGCCGACGGCGTCTACCGGCTGGCCGCGCCGCTGCGGTTCACCGCCGCCGACTCCGGCACCAACGGCTACACCGTGACCTGGCGGGCCGCCGCCTCCGCCCGCCCGCAGCTCAGCGGGGCGCGCGCGGTCACCGGCTGGTCGCAGGTCGACGCCGGGAAGAACATCTGGCGGGCGAGCGTGCCCGCCGGGCTGGACAGCCGGCAGCTCTACGTCAACGGCGCGGTCGCCACCCGGGCGCGGACCGCCGTCAACCGGGCCGACTTCACCTTCACCACCAGCGGCATGCGGTTCAGCAACGGCGCGTTGAGCTACCTCAACAACCTGGGCAACCAGAACCGGGTCGAGGTGGAGAGCGTCGGCTCGTTCACCGACCGGTACTCGCCGGTGCAGAGCATCAGCGGCAACTTCCTGACCATGCAGCAGCCGGCCTGGAACAACAACACCTTCGGCTTCGACACCCTGTCCAAGCCGCACCGCGCCGGCCCGTTCTACCTGGCCAACGCGTACGAGTTCCTGGACAGCCCGGGGGAGTGGTACCTGAATCCGGGCAGTGGGCAGCTCAACTACATCCCGCTGGCCGGGCAGAACATGAACAGCGTCAGCGTGGAGCTGCCGCAGCTGTCGTCGCTGGTGAACGTCGGTGGCAGCTACGACGCCCCGGCGCACCACATCGCGTTCAGCGGGATCACCTTTACCGGCACCAGCTGGCTCGGCCCGAGCAGCAGCAACGGCTTCGCCGACCAGCAGACCGGCGCGCACATCACCGGCACCTGGGCCCGCCCGGCCGACGCGCTCACCTCCTGCCAGGAGGGCTGCCCGCTGTTCGAGGCGACCCGGCCGAACTGGAACCAGATGCCGGCCGCCGTGCAGGTCTCCGCCGCCAACACCATCACCTTCGGCGACTCCCAGTTCGTCAACCTCGGGCAGACCGCCATCGGCATCGGCAACGACGCCAACGCGCACGCCAGCGGGGTCGGCCTGGGGGCCAGCAACATCACCGTCACCCGCTCCGAGATCGCCCGCAACTCGGCCGGCGGCATCGTCGTCGGCGGGGTGCGCGCCGACGCCCACCACCCGGGCGACCAGCGGATGACCAACCGGAACATCACCATCAGCAACAACCGGGTGCACGACCTCGGACTGGAGTACCGGGGTGTGGTGTCGATCCTGACGACGTACGTCAACACCTCGCTGGTGTCGCACAACGAGGTCTACAACATGCCGTACACCGGGCTGTCGGTGGGCTACGGCTGGGGCGCGAACGACGCGGGCGGCAGCCAGCACTACGCCAACCGTGGGCTGTACAACTACCAGCCGCGCTACTCGACGGCGACCACGGCGGCCAACAACCAGGTCGTCGGCAACTACATCCACGACGTGATGCAGCAGATGACCGACGGTGGCTGCCTCTACACGCTGTCGGCGAACCCGGGCGGGACCATCAACGAGAACTACTGCCTGCGGACCAACGGCTGGTTCGGGCTCTACTTCGACGAGGGCTCCCGTTACTACACCGCCCGCAACAACGTCTTCTCCTCCACCGGCACCTGGGCCACCGCCAACTACTGGTACGCCGAGAACATGGGCAACTTCACCGTGACCAACAACTGGTCGACCAACAACAGCACCAACGTGACCAACGGTGACCGGGGCAACGTCGTCAACAACAACACCGTGGTCAGCAACAACAGCTGGCCCTCGGCAGCGCAGACCGTGATGGCCAACGCCGGGGTGCAGGGCACCACCAACCCGCCGACGCAGGGCGCGCAGCTCGTCGGGGTGCAGTCCGGCCGGTGCGCCGAGGTCACCGGTTCCAGCACCACCAACGGCACCCAGGCCCAGCTCTGGGACTGCACCGGCGCGGCCAACCAGCGGTGGACCCAAACCGCCAGCCGGCAGTTGATGGTCTATGGCAACAAGTGCCTGGACGCCTCCGGGCAGGGCACCAGCAACGGCACCAAGGTGGTGATCTGGGACTGCAACGGCGGCACCAACCAGCAGTGGAACGTCAACGCCAACGGCACGGTCACCGGCGTGCAGTCCGGGCTCTGCCTGGACGCGAACGCCGCCGGTACGGCCAACGGCACCAAGTTGATCCTCTGGGCCTGCAACGGCGGCACCAACCAGCAGTGGAGCCTGCGCAGCTGACCGGTCGACCACGGGGTGCGCGGGGTCGGGCGGACGGCCCGGCCCCGCGCACCCGACGTCGTTGCCCACCCGGTGTCGCCACCGCCACGTGCGGCCGGTCAGGAGGTGCGGCGGCAGCGGGCGAGTGCGGTGCGCAGCTCGCGACGCAGTGACCGGTCCACCTCGGGTGCGGCGAGCGCGGCGGCGAAGTCCCGGGCCGCCTCGTCCCACCGGCCCAGCCGGGCCAGCGCGGTGCCCCGGTTGTAGCGGGGCACCGGTGCCGCCGACAGCGCGACCGCCCGGTCCAGGTCGGCCACGGCGTCGGCCACCGCACCCCGGTCGAACCGGACGGCGGCCCGGTTCGTCCACGCCTCGACCAGCTCCGGATCGCCGGCCAACGCCCGGCTGAACAGCGCCTCGGCCTCGGCCGCCGCACCGCGCTCCGAGCGGATCAGCCCGAGGGTGCACAGCAGGGCGGGTTCGTGCGGGGCCAGCACCAGCCCGGCCCGCGCCCCCGTCTCGGCGACGTCGAGGGCTCCCCGGCCGAGGTGCAGGTTGACCAGGGCGATCCGGGCATCGAGGTGTCCGGGCTCGATGGCCAGCACCCGGTCCAGGTCGTCGCGGGCCCGCCCGGTGCGGCCCCGCTCCTGCTGGAGCACCGCCCGGTTGTAGTACGCCTCCGGCAGGTGCGGCCCGAGGCGGATCGCGCTGCCGTAATCCCGGATCGCGGCCCGGTGTCGCCCGGCGGCCCGGTGCAGGGCGGCCCGGTCCACGTAGTACTCGCAGTTGTCGGGGTCGTGGCCGATCACGGTGTCGAGCTCGGCCAGGGCCCGTTGCGGGTCGCCCAGCGCCAGGTGGACCTGGGCCCGGTTGTGGCGCAGCCGGGCCACGTCCTGGGGGCGTTCACCGGGGGCGAGCACCGCCGTCAGCCGGGCCAGCCCGTCGTCGATCAGCCGCAGCGCCCGCTCCGGCTCGCCCGCCCGGCTGTCCAGCAGGGCGACGCCCTGCTCGTAGAAGACCGTCGAGAGGAGCCGCTGCCGGGGGTCGGGCACCGTGCGGGCGAGCCGGAGCGCCTCCGCCAGCCAGTGCCGCGCCCGTGCCGGGTCCTGGGCGGCGGCCGGCAGGTGCCGGGCGTACAACATCGCGGTGGCGTACGCGGCCGACATGGTGATCTTCGGATCGTCGGTGACGGTCCGGGTCTCGTGGTAGAGGTCGAGCGCCTCGGTGGCCTGGTCCAGTGCCGCCAGGGCGGTGGCCAGGCCGGTGGTGAACGACCACCAGTGCGGCAGGTCGTCGGCCGGGGTGACCAGGGCACGCCCCTGTCGGGCGGTGCGGGCCGCGTGGTGGTAGAAGCCGCCGGCCAGGCTCTCGCCGAGGGCGGTGCGCAGCGCCGCCGGGCTCAGGTCGACGGCCGGCAGGGCCGGGCCGTCGTCACACAGTTCCAGCCGCACCGGGTACGCCCCGAGTCGGCCGGCCAGCGCGTCGAGCAGCTCGTGGGTGGTCTCGTCGGCCGCGCCGACGTGGACGAACCGGAGCGTGACCGGTCGGCGCAGGGTGCCCGCCCAGGCCGCCACGAACTCGGTCGCGCCGTAGGCCAGGGCGGCGGTGCGCCGGGCGGGGTGGAACCGGATCGGCGCCTCGTCGGCGGCGGCGCGGGCGGCCGGGTCGAGCCGGGGCGCGATGGCCCGTAGCTCGGTGCGGTGCCGGGCGGCCAGCCGGGGGCGGTCCGCGGCGATCCGCTGGAGCAGGTCGGCGACCCCGGCGTACGGCCCGTGGTCGCGGTGGCAGTCGTAGGGCGGTGGCTCGTCGGTCACGGTCGGGCCGGCGTCGCCGAGGGCGGGCGCCCGGGGGCGCCCGCCGGGCCGGCAGTTACCAGCACCACTCGATCCAGAGCCGGCGGGCGCCGGACACCAGACGCAGTGCACTCGTACGACGGACGGTCATCTTCTTCATGGGCACCTCCGTGGTCGTCCACTCCGGACTGCGCAGAGCCTAATCCCGATCAAGGGAAATGCGAAGGGCGCTCGGGAAACCGGCGGGCCTGGTGGCCTGACCGCCGACCGGTCCGGCGACGTTGCATTGACAGATGTCCCTCAATTAGTAAATATTCTTGTCTGAGAGCGCTCTCACATCCGTCGACAGCTCTGGAGGGTGCAGAATGATCCGTCACCTGGGTGCCGTTCTCGGGGCCGCGACGCTGGTCGGTGCGCTGGCCGCCGCGCCCGCCGGGGCCGCACCGGTCACTGCGCCGGCCTACCCGTCCGCGCCGGCCGCCGTCGACCCGTCCGCCGGCCTTCCCGCCGGGCAACGGGCGGCGCTGCGCCGGGATCTCGGTCTGACCGACGAGCAGCTCCGCCTCCGCACGGTCGTCGAGGCCGCTGCGCCGTCGACCGAGCGTCGGCTCCGGGCCGAGCTGGGCGTCGCGTACGGCGGGTCCTGGGTCGCGGGGGACGGGAGCAGCCTGGTGGTCGGGGTGACCGGTGCCGCCGACGCCGCCCGGGTCCGCCGTGCCGGCGCCCAGCCGCAGGTGGTCCGGCGGAGCCTGGCGGAGCTGGACCGGGCCCGGGCCACCCTCGACCGGGCGGCCGGCCGGGCCGGCCCGGCCGTGTACTCCTGGTATGTCGACCCGGCGAGCAACAGCGTGGTGATCCAGGCCGCCGACACCGCTGCGGCCCGGGCGTTCGCCGAGGCCACCGGCACCGCCGACGCGACCCGTCCGGTCGTCGCCGCGCAGCCCTACCGCCCGGTCTACGACATCCGGGGCGGCGACCAGTACGTCATCAACAACAACACCCTCTGCTCGGTCGGCTTCGCCGTCGCCGGTGGCTTCGTCACCGCCGGTCACTGCGGTGGGGCGGGCAGCACCACCAGCGGCAGCGGCGTCGCGCAGGGCACCTTCCGGGGCTCGTCCTTCCCGGGCAACGACTACGCCTGGGTGCAGACCAACTCCTCGTGGGTGGCCACGCCCACGGTGAACACCTACAACGGCGGCACGACCGCGGTGGCCGGCTCGGCGGAGGCCGCCGTCGGCAGCGCGGTCTGCCGGTCCGGCCGGACCACCGGCTGGCGGTGTGGCACCATCACCGCCCGGGACGTCACGGTCAACTACTCCGGTTCCCTGGTGTACGGCCTGGTGGCGAGCAGCGCGTGCGCCCAGCCCGGCGACTCGGGCGGCGCGTTCGTCTCCGGCAACCAGGCGCAGGGCGTCACCTCCGGTGCCGGTGGCGACTGCAACTCCGGTGGCACCACCGTCTACCAGCCGGTCAACGAGATCCTCGGCGCGTACGGGCTGTCGCTGACCACCACCGGCGGTGGCGGTGCCGGCCAGCTCGTCGGGTACGCCGGCAAGTGCATCGACGTGCCCAACTCCAACGGCGTGGACGGCCAGTACCTGCAACTGTGGACCTGCAACGGCACCAACGCCCAGCGGTGGACCTTCGCCGGGGACGGCACCGTGCGGGCGCTCGGGCTGTGCATGGACGTGGCCTGGGGCTCGACCGCCAACGGAGCGGTCGTCCAGTTGGCCAGGTGCAGCGGCAACCCGGCCCAGCAGTTCGTCCTCAGTGGTGCCGGTGACCTGGTCAACCCGCAGGCCGACAAGTGCGTCGACGTGCAGGGCGCGAACAGCGCGGACGGTGCCCGGCTGGTCATCTGGGAGTGCACCGGCGGGGCCAACCAGAAGTGGCGGCGCGGCTGAGCGACCCGGGCGCGGGGCAGGCGACGACCGGGTTGCCCGCCCCGCGCGCCGTCGCGCCACCGGTCAGCATCGCCGCAGCGCGTGCGGGTGCACCCGACGGCGGCACCCTCGGTCGTCGTCCGGCCGACCCGTCAGGTCGGTGTCGGGGCGCGGTCCGGGGTGGATCGGGGGTCACCGGGCAGCCGGTCGCGGCAGAAGTCCCGGAACGAGCGGGGTGGGCGGCCGGTCACGTCCGCGACGGTGCTGGTGGTCCGGTCCTCCGCGCCGGCCGCGATCGCCGTGTCCAGGCTCGCGAGGAACCGGGCGAAGTCGGCTGGCAGGCCGTTGGCCTCGTGGTACGCCGAGAGCTCGGCCTCGCTGACGGCACGGTGCCGGACCGGTCGGCCGCCGGTGTCGGTGAGGACGGCGGCGATGTCGGCATAGCTCAGGCGTTCGGGGCCGGTGACGAGGTGCTCGGTGTCGTGCGACGTCGGATCGGTGAGGGCGCGGACCGCCACCCCGGCGATGTCGGCCGGATCGACGATGCCGACCCGGGCGTCGCCGGTGGCGCTGATGATCTCGCCGCGTTCCCGGGCGCTCACCCCGTGCGGACGGTCACCGACGAAGTTCTCCATGAACCAGGAGGGCCGCAGCACCGCCCACTCCGGGAAGAGCCCACCCAGCCGGGCCTGCACCTCGCCCAGGCCGGGCGTGCCCGCCTCGATCGCCGAGGAGCTGAGCAGGACGGCCCGCCGCACTCCCCGGGTGCGGGCCAGTTCCAGCAACGGCAGCATGACCGGTGCGGGATCGACCTCGCCGACGGGTGGGACCAGGTACACGCCCGTCACGCCCTCCAGTGCGGCGCGGTGGGTGCCGGGGTCGTACCAGTCGAAGCGGACGTCCCCGGCGCAGGCCCGGCGGCTGGCGACGCGGACCGGGCGGCCGGCGTCGGCGAGGGTGGCGGCGACGAGCCGGCCGGTCGTCCCGGAGCCGCCGATGACCAGGATCACGAGCGCACCAGCCCGCCGTCGAGCAGGTCCTGTGCGGCCTGCGGGTTCCAGTAGTCGCGGTAGTGCACGATGTGGCCGTCCCGGATGGTCAGCACGGCGATGTACCGCAGGCGGTAGGGCCGGTCGCTGGCGACGACGACGCCACCGGCGGTGAACTCGGCGACGAGCACCGCCGGATCGGTGGTCTCGTGCACGGTGACCTCGGTGATCTCGCGAACGTCGAGGATCTCCGGATAGTCGATGAGGTAGTCGTGCACGGCGGCCCGGCCGGTGACCCGGCTCGGTTGCCCGGCCGGCGCGAACGGGAACTCCATGACGCCGTCGTCGGCGAACAGGGCGATGAATCCCGGCATGTCCTTGGCGAGCAACAGGTGCATGGCCCGGTGGAACAGGGCGGTGGAAGGGTTCGACACGGTTGTCCCCTGGTCGTCGGTGCCGTCCCGCTGGGTGGTTACCATAGCGGACGGCCGGTCCGTTTCACTGTAGCGGACTGGCGGTCCGTTTTGCGAGGGGAGAGCGGGTGCGCGCCGACGCGGCACGAAACCGGACGGCCGTACTGGCCGCCGCTGATCGGTTGTTCGATGCCGCGACCGACCCCGACCAGGTCTCGATGGACGACATCGCCGCCGCCGCCGGAGTGGGCAAGGGCACGCTGTTTCGCCGCTTCGGCGACCGGATGGGGCTGCTCCGGGCCCTGTACGCGCAGCGCGGAGACCAGTTGCGGGCGGTACTGACGGCGACGCCACCGACGGGGCCGCCGGCGGAGCGTGCCCTGCACCTGCTCCGCGAGGTGGTGCGGTTCAAACGGGACAGTCGGGTGCTGACGTTGGCCCTGGAGAACGCGGGCGACGGCAGCCCCTACCGCACCGGGTCGTACGAGGAGTGGCACGTCCTGCTGGTCGCGCTCGTCACCGAGGCGCGCGGCCCCGCGTCGGCGGACTACCTGGCCCACGCCCTGTTGGCGGCAGTGCGCAGCGACCTGGTGGAACACCTGCGGGACTGGCCCGACGAGCGCTGGGAGACGGGGTTGGCCGCCCTGACCCGCGCAGTGCTGGACGTCGACGCGTCGCCGGCGGCAGCCGGGGCGGGTGACCCCGTACGCCACTAGGATCGGTGTGGAGGTGGGCGAGGCATGAGACTCGGACTGCACTACTGGAACTACTCGACCCCGACCGATCCGGCGGCGATCGCACCGACGCTGATCGAGACCGCGACGATCGCGGAGGAGGCCGGGGTCGCATCGTTCACCGTGATGGACCACTACTTCCAGATGGAGGCGATGGCCCCGGCCGAGGAGCCGATGCTGGAGGCGTACACGACGCTGGGTTTCGTCGCGGCGCGGACCTCGCGGATGACGCTCGGCGTGCTGGTCACCGGCGTGATGTACCGCTACCCGGGGCTGCTCGCCAAGATCGTGACCACCCTGGACGTGCTCTCCGGCGGCCGGGCCCGGCTCGGCATCGGCGCGTCCTGGTACGAGCGCGAGCAGCACGGCCTCGGGGTGCCGGTGGTGCCGGTGGCCGAGCGGTTCGAACGGCTGGAGGAGACGCTGCGGATCTGCCGGCAGATGTGGAGCGACGACAACGGGCCGTTCGAGGGCCGGCACTACCGGTTGGCCGAGACGCTCAACTCGCCGCAGCCGCTGCGGCGGCCCCACCCGCCGGTCATGATCGGCGGCAGCGGCGAGAAGAGGACCCTGCTGCTGGTGGCCCGGTACGCCGACGCCTGCAACCTGTTCGGCAGCAGCCCCGCCGAGGTGGCGCACAAGCTGGACGTGCTGCGCGGGCACTGCGCCGCCGAGGGCCGCGACTACGACACCATCGACAAGACGGTCATCGTGATGCGACCGCCGCTGGCCGACGTGGACGCGTTCCTCGCCGAGGTGGCCGAGTACGCGGCGCTCGGCGTGACCGAGGTGCAGGTCACCCCGGACCGGCACCCGGTGGAGTTCACCCGACGGGTCGCCGACGAGGTGTTGCCCAGGCTGACCACCATCGGCTGAGCCGGTCGGGCCGCCGTCCGTCTTCCGGGACCGCGTCGCCCACCCTGCCCCGCCGCCCGTTTCGCGGGACCGGCCGTCCACCCCACCGTGCCCCGCCGCCCGTTTCGCGGGACCGGGTCGTCCACCCCACCGTGCCCACCCCGCCACTGTTCACCCCGCCGCCCGGTGGCCGGGCCGCGCCCGCCACCGCACCCCATAGCCAATGATCAGGTACGGACGCCGTACCGACGTGAACGAGGAGTACCACA
>NZ_JBFAQU010000018.1:116254-129725 GCF_040678915.1 Micromonospora sp. NPDC049257 | reverse complement strand
TGATCAACGGGGCAGGGTTGGCGGGGGCGGGGGCGGGGGCGGGGGCGGGGGCGGCGGGGGCGGGGCAGGGGGGCAGGGTGGGGTGGGGTGGGGTGGGGTGGGGTGGGGTGGGGTTGTTAGAGGAGGCGGAGGGAGCGGGCTCGGCGGACGGCTTCGCGGCGGCGGGTGGCGTCGAGCTTGCGGTAGATGTTGCGGACGTGGGTCTTGACGGTGTTGACCGACAGGGAGAGTTCACCGGCGATCTCGACGTTGGACAGGATGCTCTGGAGATACCGCAGAATGGTCAGCTCCCGCTCGGTGAGCGGCTCGGGGAGCGCCCGTTCCGGACCGCCCGGCCTACACTGCGGGTCACCCGATCCGTGCTCGGTCGGTTGTTCGGCGTCGCGTACCAGGTCGCTGACCGCCGGCCAGTGCGCCGTACCCGAGTCCAGGTGGGCGGCGAGCAGGTCCCGGACCTCCGGTTCGGCCCGGGTGAACACCCGGCGGTAACCGTGTCGGCCGGACAGGTCCAGCACCCGTTCCAACAGCCGACCGGCCCGGCGCTCGTCACCGGACCGCCGGGCCAGCACCGCGTCGAGGACACCGGTGGCGAGCCGTACCGACAGCGGCCAGCCGGCGGCGTCCGGGGCGTCCCAGTCGGGTAGCGCGTGACCGGCGGCCCGGACGTCGCCCGCCCGCAGCTCCACCCGGGCCAGCGCCAGGCCCAGCACCGGGTCGGGGTCCGGCTCCCGGGACCGCTCGGCGAGCAACCGGCGGGCGGTGTCCAGGTCCCCCTGTTCACCCCGTAGGTCCGCCTCCAGCGCGAGCAGCCGATCGGCCAACCCTCCGCCCCCCGCCAGCCCTCCACCCCACACCCCGTCTCCGGCCAGCCCTCCGTCCCCGGCCGGCCCCACATCCCACACCCCGACCTCGACCAGCCCCCCATCCCCGGCCGACTCTCCGCCCCCGGTCAGACCTCCACCCCCCACCCCACCCCCGGTCAGCGCTGCGCCGGGGAGGGTACGGGCTCCGGTCAGCTCGTCCCGGGCCCGGCGCACCACCTCGATCGCCGCCGCCGGCTCGCCGGCGTCACGCAGCAAGGTCGCCCGACACAGCGCCACCACCGCACCGACCGTGCCCCCGCCAGGTGCCACCCCGACCATGACCGGAGCAGCCGCCGCACCGACCCCCACCCCCGCCCCACCCCGAGCAGCCGCCGCACCGAACGCCACCCCGGCCCCGACACGAGCGGACGCCACCCCGAACCCGACCGGGGTAGGCAGCGCACCGATCGCCGCGTCGGCCGTAGGGGTGCCGGATGTCGTACCGCCCGCACCGGATGCCTCGCCCGGCATGGCCGCGCCGGCCGCCGCCAGTTCGGCGGTCGCCTCCGTGGGCTGGTCCCGGTGCAGCGCCACCAGGGCCAGGGCCAGATGGGCGTAGCCACAGTCGACCCGACTCGACCAGCCCTGGCAGGGGGGCATGACCAGCGCCGCGTGGGCGGTCTCTTCGGCTGGCGCAAGCTCACCGGCCAGGGCGAGCAGCAGTGCGGTGCGGGTCGCGTCGACCAGTTCGGTCCGGGGCCGCCCGGCCTGCCGGGCCGCCGCCAGCGCCCGGGTGAACCATGCCCCGGCCGACCGTAGTTCCCCCTCGGCCAGCTCGACCAGGCCGAGCGCGGTGCCGGCCACCGCCAGGACGTCCACGTCCTCGCCGGTCCGGGGGTCGTCGCCGGTCGGTGCCACCGCTTCGGGGTGGTCGCCAACGACGGCCGGCCGGTGGGTCGGCGTCGCGGCGGGCCGGCAGGGCGGCGGAGTCGGCGGCAGGGCAGGCCCGGTGACGGTGGCGAGCAGTCGGGCGGCGGCCCGGCGTACCCCCGGATGGTCGCCGGCCAACCGGGCGAGGGTGAGTTCCAACGCCAGGGCCAGCCGGTGGAACCGGTCACGGCGCGGAGCCGGCAGCGAGCGGGCCGCCGCCACCGCGTCGCGCAGCCAGGCGGTCGCCGCCTCCCGGTCGCCCGCGTACGCCCGCTCGGTGCCGGCGGCCAACGCCAGCTCCGGGTCCCGGTGCACCGCCTCGGCGGGCGGCGGCGCGGGCGGGGCCACATCCGGTGTCCCCCGGTCGTACGGCAGCAGCTCCGGCCAGTGGGTCAGCAGCAACCCGGTGGCCCGGTCCCACTGCCCGGCGGTGAGCGCGTGGCGCAACGCCTCGGCCGGCCGGTCGTGGTCGGTGTGCCAGTCGGCGGCCCGCCCGTGCAGCTCGGCGCGTTCCCCGTCGGCGAGGTCGGCGAGTTCCTCGCGCAGCAGGTCGGCCAGCAGCGGATGCGGTCGGTACCAGGGTGGGTCGCTGTCGTCGCGGTGCAGGAATCCGCCGTCGCGGGCCAGCCCGGCCAGCAGGTGCCCGGCGTCGGCACGACCGGTCAACGCGTCGGCCAGGTCGGCGCGGACCGCCGGGCCGACGGCGCAGCGCCGCAGCACTTCCCGGGCCGGCGGCGGCAGCTGCCCCAGCACCTCGGCCCGCAGGTACGCCGCCACGTCCGGGTGGTCACCCCCGAACCGGGCCGCCCACCGCTGCGGATCGGACTGCCCCCGGGCGGCGAGCGCGGCGAACCGCAGACCCGCCGGCCAACCACCCGTGCGGTCCCGCAGCCGGGCGACCGCCGCCGCAGGCAGGGGCACCCCGTGCGCCACCAGCAGGTCGGCCACCTCGTCGGTGGTGAAGGCCAACTCGTCGGGGCCGATCTCGGTCAGGTCACCGGCCAGCCGTAGCCGGTGCAGGGCCGGTGGCAGGTCGGTGCGGGCGGCGGCGATCAGGCGCAGCCGGCCGTCGGCGTGCCGCAGCAGGAACTCCAGGCCGGTGAGCACCGCCGGGTCGGTGACCCGGTGCAGGTCGTCGACGACGAGCCGGACCGGGCGTTCCCGGGCGGCCAGGGTCGCGGCGAGCGCCTCCAACTGCTCCGACCGCACCGGCACGACCGACGGCTGGGCGGCCGACGCGCCCGGCCGCCTAGCAGGCGGTGCGCCCGGCCGCCCGGCAGGCGGTGCGCCAGGCCGCCCGGCAGGCGGTGCGCCAGGCCGCCCGGCAGGCGGTGCGCCAGGCCGCCCGGCAGGCGGTGCGCCAGGCAGGGCGGCGGGTGGTGCGTGCGGCGGTGGCTCGGCCGCGCCCCGCAGGGCTGCCGTGAGGTACGCCCAGAGCCGCTCCCCGCTGTCGCCCGCCTCGACCTGAACCCAGGCCGGGGGGTCCTCGTCCGCCGCTCGCGCCCAGGCGGTGAGGATCGTCGTCTTGCCCCACCCTGCGGCGGCCCGGACCAGGGTGAGGGTGCCGGCAGCTCCGGCGTCGAGGCGGGCCGACAGCCGGGGACGCCACAGCATCGGCTCCGGCGGGGCGGGCGGGGTGAGCCGGGACGCCAGCAGCGGCGGGCCGGCGGGCACCTCGGCGCTGTCGTGCTGCTGCGGCATCCGCCCTCCCCCGGTCAGCGCGTTCCGCCCCGGTCGGCGCCCTCCGGCCGGTCGGCGCGTTCCTCCCGGTCGGCGCGCTCCGGACCGGTCGGCGGCGGTTACCCGGACCGGACCGGTTCACCCCTTCGGGACGAGTCCGGTTCACCCGGTCCCCACCGAGGATGGGCGGATCGGGCAGCCGGTGTGGCGTGACCGGCTGCCGCGCACCGGTCCCGGCGAAGAGGCGGGTGGTACGGATGGGACGACTGACCCGTGGCGGGTTCACCCTCCTTCGGGCGCACCGGGCGGGGGTCGACGCCCGGTCGGGCCGCTGGCAGGTGGTGACGGTCGGGGTGTCGGCGGCCGAGCTGATGCCCGACGGGCGGTGGCCGGAGCCGCTGCGCCCACTGGCTGACGCGGTGGAGCTGCACCTGCGGCCGGCCCCCGGTGGGCGGGGCACCGAGCTTTCGGTCCGCCCCCTCGGCGGGGTGGCGACCCTGCCCGGGATGGCCGCCCACCTGGTCGGCGACGATCCCGGCGGCTACCTGCGGCAGGTGTTGCGCACGGTCCGGCAGCTCGCCGAGACCGGTGAGGTGCTACGCGCCGACCGGCCCGCCGCCGAACGCCCCCCGACCGCGCCACCCGGGACCGGGCCGCACGCGACCGGGCCGCACGGGACCGACGGCCCGGTGGTGCCCGGATGAGGGCGCTGTGCTGGGAGGGCGTCGACCGGCTCGCGGTACGCCAGGTGCCCGACCCGGAACTGCGCAACGCCCACGACATGATCGTCCGGGTCCGGCGCAGCACCACCTGCGGGGCCGACCTGCCGATGCTCGCCGGCCGGGTGCCGGGCCTGGCCGCCGGGGACGTGCTCGGGCACGAGTTCCTCGGCGACGTGGCCGAGGTCGGCCCGGCGGTCCGGCGGCACCGCGTCGGTGACCGGGTGGTGGTCTGCGCGGCCGTGGCCTGCGGGAACTGTTGGTACTGCCGGCAGGGTCTCTACTCGTGCTGCGACAACGGCACGGCCACCGGGACGGTCGGCGAGGCGGCCTGGGGGCAGGCTACCGGCGGCTGCTACGGCCATCCCCGGACGGCGGGTGGGTTCGCCGGCAGCCACGCCGAGTACGTCCGGGTGCCGTACGCCGACGTGGGGGCGTTCACCGTGCCCGACCCGGTCAGCGACGACCGGGCGGTCTTCGCCTCGGACGCCGCCCCGGCCGGTTGGATGGGTGCCGAGCTGGGTGCGGTCCGCCCTGGTGACGTGGTCGCGGTCTGGGGGGCGGGTGCGGTGGGGCAGCTCACCGCGCAGGCGGCGACGGTGCTCGGGGCGGAACGGGTGATCGTGATCGACCGGTACCCGGAACGGTTGCGGATGGCCGAACGGCACACCGGCGCCGAGACGTTGCACTACGAACACACTGATGTCCCCGCCGAACTGCGGGAACGCAGTGGTGGCCGGGGGCCCGACGTCTGCGTGGAGGCGGTGGGGGTGGCCGACGGCGGGGGCCGGCCGGTCTCGCTCGCCGACCGGTTCACCGGCCGGGGCGGCCCGGTCGAGGACCCCCTGGCGGTACGGGAGGCGGTGCACGCCTGCCGCAAGGGTGGCACGGTCTTCATCTCGGGCACCTTCACCGGTTTCGTGGACGCCTTCCCGCTGGGCGCGGTGATGCACAAGGGTCTCACCCTGCGCAGCGCCCGGCAGCACGGTCAGCGGTGGATTCCGATGCTGCTGGACCGGATGGCCCGCGACGAGCTGCGTACCGAACACCTGGCGACGCACCGGTTCGACCTGGACCAGGCCCCGACGGGGTACGCGCTGTTCCGGGACCGCGCCGACGGTTGTGTGCGGGCGGTGTTCAGCCCGCACGGCTGAGTCGTCCGGGTGGGTGCCGGTCGCCGCGGTGCGGACCGGTCCACCCCCGGTGCCCAGGTGAGGGCCGGATGCGGGTGGCACACTCGGCGGATGTCCCACGACCGCCCGTACGACATCGTCCTGTTCGGCGCGACCGGCTTCACCGGCGGGCTGACCGCCGAATATCTGGCCCGGCACGCCCCGGTGGGGTTGCGTTGGGCGTTGGCCGGCCGCAACCCGGCGAAGCTGGCGGCGGTCCGGGACCGGCTCGCCGCCATCGACCCGGCCCTGGCCGGGCTGCCGCTGCTCACCGCCGACGTCACCGACGCCGGGTCGCTGCGGGTGGTGGCGGAGGCGACCCGGGTGCTCGCCACCACCGTCGGACCGTACGTGCACCACGGGGAGCCGCTGGTCGCGGCGTGTGCCGCCGTCGGCACCGACTATCTCGACATCACCGGTGAGCCGGAGTTCGTGGACCTGATGTACGTGCGGCACCACGCCGAGGCGGTGCGTACCGGGGCCCGGTTGGTGCACGCCTGCGGTTTCGACTCGATCCCGCACGACCTGGGCGTCTGGTACACGGTCCGGCAGTTGCCGTCGGACGGGCCGATCATGGTGGACGGGTTCGTCCGGGCCGGGGGGAAGTTCTCCGCCGGCACGTACCATTCGGCGCTCACCGCGTTCTCGCGTACCGCGCAGACGAAGCAGGCGGCGCGGGCCCGGCGGGCGGTCGAACCCCGCCCGGACGGACGCCGGGCCCGCGCGGTGGCCGGGAAGTTGGGCCGGTCCGCGGCGACCGGCATGTGGGCGGTGCCGCTGCCCACCATCGACCCGCAGGTGGTACGCCGGTCCGCCGCGGCCTGCCCGGAGTACGGCCCGGACTTCCGCTACCGGCACTTCGCCGCCGTCAAGCGGCTGCCGACGGTGCTGCTGGCCGGGGTGGGGATGGCCGGGGTGGTCGGGCTGGTGAAGCTGCCACCGACCCGGCGCTGGCTGCTCGGCCGGCTCGCCTCCGGGCAGGGTCCGAGCGCCGCGCAGCGGGCCCGGTCGTGGTTCCGGGTGCGGTTCGTCGGCGAGGGCGGGGGCCGCACCGTCCGCACCGAGGTCTCCGGCGGTGATCCCGGCTACGACGAGACCGCCAAGATGCTCGCCGAGTCGGCCCTCTGCCTGGCGTACGACGAACTGCCCGCCACCAGCGGGCAGCTGACCCCGGTGACGGCGATGGGCGATGCGCTGCTGGACCGGTTGGTGAGGGCCGGCATGACGTTCCGGGTCCTCCCGGCGCGGAGCTGACCGGGGCGACGACCCGACGGCTTGACCCTCGACCTGGTGGAGGCGACAGCATCATGGGCGTGGAGAGCGAACTGCTGAGTATCGGCGAGCTGGCCCGGGCCAGTGGCCTGACGGTCAGCGCGTTGCGGTTTTACGACCGGTGCGGGGTGCTGACGCCGACGCTGGTCGACCCGGTGAACGGTTACCGCTGGTACACCGACGCGCAGGTGACGCCGGCCCGGCTGGTGGCCGGGCTACGTCGGGTCGGTATGCCGCTGGTCGAGATCACCGCCGCGCTGCGGCTGCGGCACGAACCCGCGCGGGTGGGGCGGTTGTTCGACGCCCACCTACGCCGGTTGGAGGACGGTCTCGCCGACGCCCGCCGTGAACTCTCCCGGGTCCGCACCCTGATCGATCCCGAGGAGTACCCGATGACCACCACGATCGTGCTTGCCCGCGCAGACCTGGCCGCTGCCGTCGACGCCGTCCGGTTCGCCGTCGGCACCGACCCCGACCTGCCGATGCTCACCGGTGTGCTGTTGGACGTGGAGTCCGACGGCGTACGACTGGTCGCCACCGACCGGTACCGGATGGCGTTGGCCCGGGCCGGCGGTCGGGTGGACGGCCCGCCGGTGCGGGCGCTGCTCCCGGCGGCGGCGGTCGACGAGTTCCGGGCCCTGCTGGATGCCGACACGCAGGAGCAGGCGCACCTGACGCTCGCCGGGGGCCGGGTCGCCGTCACCGTCGCCGGTGCCGTGGCCAGCTCGGCGGTGTTGCCGTACGAGTTCACCGACTACCGCCGGCTGCTGCGCCGACCGGCGGACGCACCGGCCCGGCAGGTACCGGTCGACGTGGCGAGGCTGCGCGCCGCGCTGCGGGCCGGTACCCCCACGGTCACCCGGGTGCACGAGGGGGTGCCGCTGCCGGTGACCGTGCTCGGGGTGGACGACCACGACGGGCTGCGCCTGGTCGACGCGACCGAACTGGCCGGGCCGGACCGGACCGACCTGCTGGTCGGCGTGAACGGGGACTTCCTGCTCGATGCCCTGGAGGCTGCCGGTGGCCCGCAACTGATGCTGGAACTCGACGGCCCGATCGCCCCGCTGGCCGTCCGGCGGCCCGGTGACGAGGACACCTTCTCCATCCTGATGCCGATCCGCCTCTGACGGTCATGGGCCGGCCGGCCGGCAGCCCAGCCGGCGTTCCGCGTCGGCCTCGGACCCAGCGGGTCCGGTCCCACACCGGCCGCACCCGTTTCGCCTCGCCCCGGCGCAGCACGATCAGGTGCCGGGCGGTCGCCGGGCGGTCGCCGGGTGACCCGCCTCGGCACCGGGCCTGCCGGAGAGTGACCTGCGGCGGGCACCGGGCCTGCCAGTGCGCCATCGACGGACAACGACACCCAACCAATTACGGAGGGTAGCTACAACCCTCCCCCCACCTACTCCCCTGTGCACGCTTTGCTCTGCTGCCACCGAAGCAACAGGCACGGCGGGTAACCGTCGCGCCGGTGGCAGCAGAGCAAAGCGTCGGAGTGGGGGTGGTGAGGGGTGGCGAGTCGATGCGGCATTTGAGCAGCTCAGAGGGGATCTGCCGCTGGAAGCCCATCCGGGCACGGTAAGAACAACACCCCAAGGATCACCCAGAGTGACAAAATGGGGGTCGGCGTCGACTCATCACCGTAAGTCACCGCTCGGGTCGACGGCGTCATCTGTCGGGATCGGACCGGACGACCGGGCCCCTGCGGCGCGGCCGGCCGGCGGTCCCACCGGCGCGGACACGACCGCTCCGGGGACGGCGGTCAGCGCGGCACCGGCCGGACAGCACCCCGGCCACACCACGCACGGCAGCGCCGATCGGACCCGTGGGACCGGTGGGGCCAGAGCAGCGCCGATCGGACCGGGCGGGCCAGCAGCACCGATCGGGCCGGTGGGGCAGCGCGGGTGAGGCCATGCCTCCGGCCGGGGCCGGATGGCGGCAGGCGCGACGGTAGCATCGGAGGGTCCCACCCCGACCGCCTGGACGGAGCGTACGGAGCAGCATGCTCGACATGGAGTTGATCCGCAAGGATCGCGAGGCGGTGGCGACCGCGCTGGCGAAGCGTCTGGCTCCCGCCGAGGTCAATCGGATCCTGGACGAGATCCAGCGACTCGATCAGGAGCGTCGCGCCCTGATCACGGAGATCGACGCCGAGCGGCAGCGCCGCAAGGCCGACGCCCGGGCGTACGCGCAGGCGAAGCGGGCCGGCACCACGCCGGAGTCCGTCGCGCCGGAGGTCGAGCGCAAGCAGCTCGCCGACCTGGAGTCCCAGCTGGACGAGGTGCAGTCCCGGCTGCGCGGCACGATGAGCGAGCTGCCCAACCTGCCCGCCGACGACGTGGTGCCCGGCGGCAAGGAGGCCAACCGGGTGGTGAAGACCTTCGGCGAGCCCCCGGTCATCGAGAAGATCCGCGACCACGTGGAACTGAGCCGCGCACTCGGCCTGGTCGACCACGAGCGCGGCGTCAAGCTCGGCGGTTCGGGCTTCTGGATGTACACCGGCCTGGGCGCCCGGCTGGAATGGGCGCTGATCAACTGGTTCATCGACGAGCACGTGCGGGCCGGCTACGAGTTCCTGCTCCCGCCGCACCTGCTGCTGGACACCGCCGGCTTCGCCGCCGGCCAGTTCCCGAAGTTCTACGACGACGTCTACCACCTGGACCGGGAGTCCGCCCCGCGCGGGCAGTTCCTGCTGCCCACCTCGGAGACGGCCATCCTCGGGGCCTACCAGGACGAGATCCTGGAGACGTCGAAGCTGCCGCTGAAGGCGTTCGCGTACACCCCCTGCTACCGCCGCGAGGCGGCCGGCTCGCACTCCGACGAGCGCGGCACCGTGCGTGGGCACCAGTTCAACAAGGTGGAGATCTTCCAGTTCACCCTGCCGGAGCAGGCAGACGCGGCGCTGGAGGAGATGCTCGCCCACGCGGAGAGCCTGGTCGAGAAGCTGGGCCTGCACTACCAGCGCAGCCTGCTGTCCGCCGGTGACGCCAGCGCGTCGATGAAGAAGACCCTCGACATCGAGGTGTGGATGCCGAGCACCGGCAAGTACAAGGAGGTGTCGTCGGTCTCGTGGGCCGGTGACTACCAGGCCCGCCGGGCCGCCATCCGCTACCGCGAGCCGGGGGGCAAGCAGACCCGGTTCGTGCACACCCTCAACGGGTCGGCGCTGGCCACCAGCCGGCTCTTCCCGGCCATCCTGGAGCAGTTCCAGCAGCCCGACGGCTCGGTAGTGGTGCCCGAGGTGCTCCGCGACCGGCTCGGCACCGACCGGCTCACCCCGCTGCGCTGAGGCTCGCGGTGCGGGGCGGGGCCTCCGGGCCACCGCCCCGCCCCGCACCACCCGGCCCGCCGCACACCCGGCCCGCCGCACACCCGACCGACATCAGCCAGCCGCGCACCAGCCCGGCGGGGTCACCGGCCGGTTGTCTCACACCCGTTCGGTGTCACCGGTCCGGGTACGGCTGCGGTGCAGCAGCGCCGCCACCGCGAGCAACCCGAGCAGCAGCCCGGCGAGCACCACCGGCCCGGCCGTGTCCAGGGCCGTCACCAGCATCCGTTGGACCCGGGCCGCACCTACCACCACCGGGTCGCCGAAGGCGTCGTGCCGACCCTGGGCGAGCCGGACCTCGTACCAGCCGTACCAGGCGACGTAGCCGCCGGCGACGAGCAGCACCAGGCCACTGAGGCGGGGCACCCAGGCGCCCGCCCCGCGCAACCCACTCACCACCCGCCCGCGCAGCAGCGCCACGCCGAGCGCCGCCACCGCCACCACCAGACCCATCCCGAGCGCGTACGCGACGAACAGCGCCAGCCCGCGCAGGGTCGAGCCGGCCTGGAGGCTGGTCACCACGATCGCCAGGAACGGCGCGATCGAGCAGCTCAGCGACGCCAGCGCGTACGCCATGCCGAACAGCGCCATGGACGGCAGCGAGCGGGTCAGCCGGGGCGCGCGGGCCGACGGACGCGGGGTGGGCAGGCGGCGTCCGGCGAGCAGCCACAACCCGAGCGCCAGCAGGCCCAGCCCCAGGGTCACGGTCAGCCACGGCAACCGTGGGCGCAGCCAGTCGGCCAAGGGTGCCACGGCCAACCCGAAAGCCCCGAACACCACGACGTACCCACAGGTCAGGCCGGCCGCCGCGGTGAGTGCCCGGCCGATCGCGCCGCGGCCGTCCGCGGGCCCGGCGACCAGCAGCGACAGGTACGCCGGCAGCATCGCGAAGCCGCACGGGTTGACCGCGCCGAGCATCCCGGCGGTCAGCGCGAGCAGCAGCGGGCCGGTCATCAGCCGGCCAGGGCGGCGACCCGGCGGGTCAGGTCCTCACCGTCGAGGAAGCCCTGGTGGACGACCTTCCCCTCCCGATCGATGATCAGGAAGGTGCTCTGTTCGACGATCTCGAAGCGCCGCCACAACGCGCCGGCCCGGTCGTCGATCTGCGTGGTGCCGCCGAGTTCGAACTCGGTGACGAAGCTGCGCATCGCCTTCTGCTCGCCGAGGCCGGCCACCCCGACGATCGGCACGGTGTCCCGGTATTTCGGGGCGATCTCGGCGACCGTCCACGCCTGGCTGGCGCAGGTGGCGCACCACGGCGCCCAGAACCAGAGCACCACCGGCCGGCCGGCCAGGGCGGCGGCGGAGAACGCCGTACCGTCGAGGGTCTTGGCGGTGAAGCGCAACGCGTCGGGCACCGGGGCGGGTGCCCCGGTGGTGGCGGGTGCGGCGGTCGGGGTCGGCTCGGCGGGCAGCGGCGACGAGGTGGCGATCGGCACGGCGACCTCGGCGGCCGGTTGCGCCGTCGTCGGCCCGACGGCGCACGCCGAGGCGGCCAGCAGGGTGCCGGCCAGGGTGGCGGCGACGGCGAGCCGGACGGCCGGTCGGCCAACCGGCCGGGTCCTGGGGTACGACGACCGCATCCGAATCTCCTCTCGGTGGTGCTACGTGACCCCGACGGTGCCGGGTGACCTCGACGGTGCTACTTGACCTCGACCAACCGCAGCGCGAGCTCGGGGCAGACCTTGACGGCCTTCATCGCCCCCTCCTTCAGCCAGGTCGGCACGGGGGTGGGCGGGAAGGCGGGGTAGCCGTTGCCGTCGAGCCGGATGAAGTCCGGTACGACGTGGGCGCAGAGTCCGTGCCCGTCACAGCGGGACCAGTCCAGGGTGAGCATCTTCGGGTTGGCGTCGGGGGCACCGGGCAGCCCCATCACGCCCTTGACCCGTTTGCCGCACCCCTCACCGGTGGTGTGCTGCCGCAGGTCGTCGGCGAACACCTCCATCGCGGAGAGCGCGAAACGGGAGGTGCCGTCGGGGTGGCTGCACGCGCCCCGGCCCTTCACGTCACCGGCGGCGGCCCGCACGACCTCCACCGGGGCGCTGCCGGAGACCGCCAGGTCGACGGCGCGGGCCAGGTCGGGCAGGCCCCGCTTGCACGGCCCGCACTGGCCGGCGGACTCCCCGGCCAGGTAGCGGACCACCTGGGCGGCTTCGCCGAGCGGGCAGGTGTCGCGGCCGAGCGGGATGATGATGCCGGCGCCGAGGGTGCCGCCGACGCTGGTGAGGCTCTTGCGGGTGATCTCCGCCCGCTGCGCCGCCTCCCAGGTGATCCAGCGGCCGTGGTAGCCGCCCATCAGGATGCCCGGCCCCTCCGGCACCTCGCACAGTTCGAGGATGTCCCGTAGCGGGGTGCCGGCGGCGCACTCCACCACGGCGGCGCGTTTGGCCTGGCCGGTCACGGTGAGCAGGACGGTGCCCGGCTCGTCGTCGGTGCCGAGCGCCGCGTACTCGTACGGGCCGAGCCGGGCGGCGATGGCCACCTGGGCGTACGTCTCGGCGTTGGACAGCAGGGTGGGCAGGTTGCGTACGCCCGAGTCGCTGGACCGCTTCTTGGTGCCCGGCGGGATGTGCGGCAGTCCGTTGATCCCGTTGACCAGTGCGCCGCCCTCGCCGGAGATGAACCGGTGCGGCACGGTGACGATGGTGGTGGGGACCGGCATCCGACGTTCGGCGAGTGCCTCGGTGAGCGAGTCCCGGCCGATCAGGTCGTCGGCGACGCAGAGCACGATCTCCTCGGCGTCCAGCGCGTAGGCGGACAGGGCGGCACCGTCGAGGATCAGGTGCGGGGCCCGGGTGAGCAGCACCTTGTCCTTCCAGCTCGCCGGTTCCCCCTCGGTGGCGTTGACCACCACCACGGCGGGCAGGTCCTGCCGTTCACAGGACTCCAGCACCGCCTTGAACTTCCGGTAGAACGGGAAACCCGCGCCGCCCTTGCCCTTGAGCTGGATGGCCTCGGCCAGTCGGAGCAGGTTGGCCGGTTCCATCGGGCCGATCGGGCCGTGCACCGTCTCGTGTGCCATCAGGTCCAGCCGACCGAACTCGGCGAAACCGGCGGTGAGCCGGGGCTCGCCGATGCAGGCGACCGGGGGCACCTTGGTCCGCATCACTTGGCTTCACCGCGCAGCCCGGCCCAGTACGCCCCGTCGACGGCGTCCGCGTTGGCTTTGCCCTTGCGCCGGCTGCGGCCGTCGCCGGTGGCCTTGCGGGCCCGCCGGGAGGCCAGGTCGACCAGGGTCGGGGTGTCGTCGACCGGGATGTCGTCGGCGACGTAGCGGGCCGGCGGACGCCAGTAGTCCGGCTCCTCGGGCACGTCCGGCTCGACGCTGTGCCGGCCGGAGCCGCTGCGCGGGGCGGCGGAGATGGGTTCGGCCGAGACGGGCCGGCTGGACTCCCACCGGTTCGGGCTGTCCCACGGCTCCTCGGGCTCCTCGGTGCGCCGCCGGGGCGGGGCCGAGTAGCGGGCGGCCAGGTCGTCGTCGTCGCGTCGGGCCCGCCGACCGGTGGAGACCGGGGCGATGTCCTCGTCCTCGTACCGGGACCGGCGGGTGCCCGACACGGGGGCCACGTC
>NZ_JBFAQU010000018.1:62067-116157 GCF_040678915.1 Micromonospora sp. NPDC049257 | reverse complement strand
GTCCTCCTCGTACCGGGACCGGCGACCACCGGACACCGGGGCGACGTCCTCCTCGTACCGGGACCGGCGACCACCGGACACCGGGGCGACGTCCTCCTCGTACCGGGACCGGCGACCACCGGACACCGGGGCGACGTCCTCGTCGCGGCGGCGGGGCCGTTCGTCGCGTTCGTCGCGCTCGACGGTGCGGCGGCGGGCGGCCGGTTCCAGGTCACGCTCGCGGCGGGGGGCCGACGTCTCCCGGGCGGGTCGGCCGCCCCGGACGGGTTCCCGCAGGGTGCCGGGCTCGGGCACCACCGGAACGGTGAACCGCTCGGGGTCACGACGCCGGGCAGTGCCGGTCGGCGCGTTCCAGGACGGGGTCAGGGTGGTCTCGGCCCAACCGGTCCGGCTGTCCTTGGTCTCCTCCTCCTTTTTACGGCCGAGGCCACTGAGCAGCGTCCGCCCCTTGCCCTCGTCGGTCGCCTTGGCGGTCATCGCCTTGTTCAGCGCGGCGGCCTGCTGCTGCTCACGGGTGCGCTTGCCGAGGTAGACCGACAGCCGCACCATCAGCGCCACCACCACCAGCAGCACGCACGCCAGGTAGCTGAGCACCACCCAGGACTTGGCGGCGCGGCCGGCGTTGAGGCCGTGGAACAGGGCGAACGGCCAGGAGAGGTACGCCAGGGAGTGCAGGCTGCGCCAGAACCACTTGGGGCCGACACCGGCGAAGCGGACCCGGACGATGCCGGTCCAGAACACGCTCACCATGAGGAACGCGGCCACCGTGCCGAGACCGACGTAGAGCCCGCTGCCGCCGATGAACGGGACCACGGCGTCGGTGGGGCCGGCCCGACCGATCGCGATCTTGGTGATGACGTGGAACACCAGGCCGGCGACACCGAGGACACCGGTGGCCCGGTGCGCCGACTGGAGCAGCACCCGGTGCCGGATCATCAGGACCAGCCGGTCGGTGGCGAGCAGGCCCATCATCACGGTGAGGCTGAGCGCCACCAGGGCGACCACCCCGGCGAAGAACTCGGTGAAGAAGAACCCGTACGCGTACATCACCGTGCCGTTGCCGGTCATCTCGACGCCGGCCCAGAGCAGGCCCAGCGCGGAGGCCACCATCAGGGCCAGCACGGATTTCGACACGGTCCGGACACCACGGCTACTGGTGGAGGTCCGGACGGTCGCGGCCTTCTCGTTCTGCTTTGCCCGGGCCATCTGCTCCTCGATCGTCTAACGGCGGCGCCACCACCGGCCGACCTTGCTCCCACCTCCAGTACGGACCTCCGGGGCGTACGGATCAGTGCGGCTGGTGAAAATTCTCGGCGGAGTGTCGAACCACCCCGGCCCGGCGCGCGTGTAGCCCCCGGCGCACCGCGTCGACGGCGCACCGGCGCAGCGACGACCGTCCATCCGTTGACCGGTGGCGCCCCGTCGGGCGAACCTGTCCGGACGATTCACGCCGACCGGAAGCTATGCACCCGTTAGTCTTTGTTTGTGCTGTTTGACCGAATGATCGACCGGTGGGGGCGGGGTCCACTCGCCGCCGTCGTCGGCGTACCGGCGCTGCTGGTGCTGGCCGTGCTGGTCGGCGCGGCACTGCGCTACGACGCCCCCGCGCCGACCCGCCGGGCCGCCCCGCCACCGGCCGCGACTACCGCCCCGGCCGAGGACGAGACCGTGCCGCCCGCCGCACCGGCCCCCGCCGGACTACCGGTGATCGACTACGAGCCGGCACCCGCCGGTTTCCCGGCCGACCCGCGCCCGCTCGACGTCACGCCGTTGACCGAGGGGCTCACCCCGACCCGGAACATCGCCGCGTACGACGCCCCGGGCGGACGACCCCGCGCCCTGCTCGCCCCCACCATCAACGGGGTCGAGCTGACCATGCCGGTGGTGGAACGCCGCACCGGCTGGACGGCGGTCCTGCTGCCCTCGGCGAGCCGCCGACTGGCGTGGCTGCCGGCGGGCGGCTGGACCCCGGTGGCCCTGCGTGACCAGCTCGTGGTGCAGCGGCGGACCCACCAGCTCACCTGGTACCGGCACGGCAGCCCGCAGCACACCTGGCCGGTCAGCCTCGGCCTGCCCGGCCAGGAGACCCCGCTCGGCCGGACCTTCATCCTCGGCACCACTCCCCCGCCCGAGCCCGTCTACGGCGGGGTGGACGTCTTCGCCCTCGGCGCGATCCCCGACGACCTGGACGCGGTGCCCACCGGCCTCAAGGGCGCGCACATCGGCCTGCACACCTGGCAGGACGACGACACCCTCGGCGAGAACGTCACCAACGGCTGCATCCGACTCACCCGTACCGCCCAGCAGACCCTCCTCGACGAGGTCCGCCCCGGCACCGAACTGGTAGTCGTCGACACCCTCCCCACCTCCTGAGCCAGCGCACCGCCGCCCCCGCCGCCTCGCCGCCCCCGCCGGCCCCGGTGATCAAGAGGTTTGCGTCAAAATCTGGCCGTCGGATGACGCAAACCTCTTGATCACCGGGCGTATTCGGGCCCGCCGGATGGGGTGGGGGCATTGCGGGGTGGGAGGTGGGTATGCGGCCGGGGTTGGGGGTGGGTGAGGTCGGGGAGGACGGCATGGGGAACACGTCGAATGCGCGGGTCGACACGGTGGTGCTCGTGCACGGGCTGTGGATGACACCACGTAGTTGGGAGGGGTGGGTCGAGCGGTACGAGGCACGCGGGTTCCGGGTGCTCGCCCCGGCCTGGCCGGGCTTCGACCGGGAGGTGACCGCGCTGCGCGCCGACCCGGGCACGATCGCCGGCACCACCCTGCGGCAGGTGATCGACCACTACGCGGCGGTGATCCGTGAGCTGCCGAGCCCACCGATCGTGATCGGCCACTCGTTCGGCGGGCTGGTCGCCCAGGTGCTGGCCGACCGGGGGCTCGGCGCGGCCACCGTGGCGGTCGCGTCCGCGCCGGTCAAGGGGGTGCTCCGGCTGCCGATCAGCACGCTGCGGGCGTCGTACCCGGTGCTGCACAGCCCGGTCAACCGGCACCGGGGGGTGCAGATCAGCCCGGACGAGTTCCGCTACGCCTTCGGCAACACCCTCCAGCCGGACGACTCCGACCGGGCCTGGCGGCGTTACGCCGTACCGGCCGCCGGGCACGTGCTCTTCGAGGGGGCGTTCGCCAACCTCGACCCGCACTCCGCCGCGACCGTCGACACCGGGCGCGACGACCGGCCGCCGCTGCTGCTGATCGCCGGTGGCGAGGACCATGTCGCCCCGCCGTCGCTGGTGAAGGCGAACGCCGGGCTCTATCAGAAGTCGCGGGCGGTGACCGCGTACCACGAGTTCCCGGGCCGCTCCCACTTCACGGTGGGTGAGCCGGGCTGGGAGGCGGTCGCCGACCACGCCCTGGACTGGGCGGTGCGGATGACGCGGACCCCGGCGACGGCGGGCAGCGCACCCCGCCGCTGAGCCGGACGGCACCGCAGCGTCACGGCCGGTCGGCCCGGACGCGCGGCACCGCCCCTCACCGGAGCCCGCTCACCGCCACCCGCGCCGCCGGGAGCACTCGCCGTCGTGGTCGGGGCGGAGCAGGCAGCGCCGACCACCGGAGAGCAGCCGGTCACAGAACACCCAGTGGCGGACGTTCTGGTCGTCCTCGACGGAGACGGTGGTGCCGCCCGGGTCGGTCTGCGGCAGGACGTGCGTCCAGTGCGCCACCACCCGGGCCAGCCGCTGCGCGGAGAGCAGATCGTCGGTGACCACCGGCAGGTGGATGACGAAGCGCCCGGTCACCGGTCCCACTCCCGCTCGTTGCGGCCGTGCGCCCGCTCGGCTTGCAGCTGGCACAGCGCGATCCTGACCCGGCCGGCCTCCCGCCGGCTCTGCCGCAGCGCGTCGTAGGCGGCGGCCAGCTCACCGGCGACCTGGTCGAGGAACTCCCGCACCTCCTGCGGGTCGAGCCCGCGCCGCCCGAACCGCGCCGGCCGGAACCGCCGCTCCCGCACCTGCCACGGCAACAACCGATTGGGTACGCCCGGACGACGCCCCACCGACGCCGGCAGCGGTCGTCGGCTCTCCGGAATCCGGCGGAAGAAGTCACGCATGACGGAACCTGCCTCTCCTGACGATCGACCCGGGCGGGGGTGGGTCCACCGGCCCGCCGCGCACCGGCGGACCCACCCCGTGCACCCGCCGTCGCAGCGCTCACCAGCCACCCGACAACGGGGATCAGATGGCCGCTGAGCAGCGGGAACTTCCCAGCGACCGCCGAAGCAGTCAAACACCGGAAGCCACTGATTGCAACGTCTCAATTGCGCTGCGCGACCGCACGGCTAGCTATAGACACGCACTCTGTGTAATGTGTCCATTACTGCGGAGACGCGGGGCCGTCGAAAATGGACGGGAGGGTGTTCAGGCCAGCCGAGCCGGGAGGACGATGGTGTCACAATCCGTGACCGGGACGACGATGCTCCGCCGCCAGATCGGGCGGAAGTTCGAGTCGTTGCGCAGGGCGGCCGGGCTGACGATGGAGCAGGCCGCCGAGCAGTTGGACCGGGCACGGGCCACCCTGCACCGGATCGAGAACGGCGCCGAGCACGTCCGCTACCGGCAGGCCGACGTGCAGCAGATGCTCGACCTCTACGGTGCCTCCACCGAAGACAGCGAGTTGCTCCTGGCCATGACGGCGGCCACCCGGGAGAACAAGAACTGGTGGCACGACTACGTCGGCTCCGGCCTGCCCCGCTGGTTCCAGCTCTACATCGGACTGGAATCGGCCGCATCACACATCCGCCAGTACGAGTCGGAGTTGGTCCCTGGCCTCTTCCAGACTCGCGCCTACGCCGAGCAGGTCTTCCAGATGCCCGGTGGTGCGGTCGACGCCAGAGCGGCAGACGAGCAGCAGCGCGCGGTCCAACTGCGTGTGGAACGGCAGACACTCCTCACCCGTTTCTCCGCTCCGCAACTCAGCGTGATAATCAACGAGGCGGTATTGCGCCGCCCGGTCGGCAACGCCACGATCATGTCCGAGCAGCTACACCAGATCCTGAAGGCCGCGGAGCTACCCAACGTAACCGTGCAGGTTCTTACATTTTCTGCCGGACTACACGCCGGAGCGATGGCCGGAGCCTTCTCGATCCTGGAGTTCCCTGAGGACGGCAGCGGCAAGGAGGTGGAGCCGCCGGTGAGTTACCTGGAAGCCGCTACCGGAGCCATCTACCTGGACAAGCCGCACGAGACGGCCGCTTACAACACGATCTGGGCCGACATGACAAGCCGCGCCCTCAACGAATCCCGATCCAAGAGCCTCATCCAGGATGTCGCAGAGGAGTACTCCCGTGCCTGACCTGACCGGTGCCGTCTGGCGCAAGTCCACCCGCAGCAACAACGGCGGCAACTGCGTCGAGGTCGCCGACAACCTCCCCGACGTCGTCGGGCTCCGCGACAGCAAGGACCCCACCGGCCCAGTCCTCACCTTCGCACCCCGAACGTGGACGCGTTTTCTGGCGAGCCTCAAGCAGCAGCCGCCCCGGTACTGAAAGGGACACCGCACAGACCGGGCTGCCCTGCCCCCGATCTGGTGCCGGTGCGCGACGCGGATGGCGTCAGCTTTGCGACACCCACCTCGACACGCCAGACCGAACGGCACACAATCGGCCGCCCCGACCTGCATAGGTGAGGGCACGTCGAATTCGCCGCCCGGAAGGTGCACCGTGTCACGCTACTTCGGCTGGGTCAAGGATCATCAGAAGTTGGCTCTCGCCGGAGTCATCATCGGCGCGGCGAGCCTCTTGGTGGCGACACTCGGCTTTGGGCGTGATCTGTTCGGCATCGAATTCTCGCAGGCCAGCCATCCCGCACCTACCTCAGCGGCCGGGCCGAGTCCTTCCGCGTACCTGACGCCGCCGGCTTCCGAGGACCCGACCTCCGACATCTCGGAGAGCCCGAGCGATGAGGCGCGTCCCACGCCCACCGAGACGGTCGACCCCACACCCACGCCGGAGGACAGCCCTGAGGAAGTCTCGGTCCGCTACCTCGACGAACTCGACGCGGAGGACCGCAACGGGGGTTATGTCAAAGGGCTGGTGACCATGGGCAACAAACCCTACGACCGGAGCATCGAACTCAGCTGCAACGGCACCAGCACCTACTTCGTCTTTCCCGTCGCAGGGATGCGGACCCTCGACTTCTGGCTGGGCATCGACGACAACACCCCCGGTGCCTCCGGGCTGGTCGCCGACGTGGCCTTCTACCGGGACAGCGGAGGACAGCTCGACAGCAACAAGGTGGCCAAGCTGGGGCCCGCCACCCATGTCAAGGTCGATATCACCGGTACCACCCAGTTGAAGATCCGCTGCACCGGCCGGAATGCCAACTCGGGCCGTCAGGCCAACGTGGCCCACGTCGCCTTCGGCAAGGCGGTGCTCACCGCTTCCCCGCGCTGACCGGTACCGTCTGGCGCAAGTCCACCCCGCAGCAACAACGGGACCGACTGCGACGAGGTCGCCGACGACCCTTCCGGAATCGCCGGGCTGCGCGACAGCGAGGACCCAACCGGCCCCACCTCCACCTTCACACCCCCGGCGTGGATGCGCCTCCTGACGAGCACCGCGCTCAAAGAGACCGGACCGTCCCGGCTGCACCAGCACAGGCCAAGCCTGACTGACCGTTCGACCGTGTCGGCCTACCCGCCGGGCAGGCCGGCACGCGCCGTCACCGCCGGCACCCGCTCGCTGTCGTGGTCGGGCCGGCGCAGCGAGCACTTTCCCGGGAACGTCAGTCCCAGGTCTCGCTGATGTCGAGGATCTCCATTCCCGGGGGCAGCGCCGGCGTCAGGGCCTTCGGATCCCGGGTGACCAGATAGCAGCGGTAGAGCACGGCGGTGGTGACGGCATGCGCGGCATCCAGCGACACCTGTGTACGCGCCGCCAGCCGCGCCACCCGCCGGCTCGTCGCGGCATCGTAGACGGCCACCTGAATGTCACGGTCCTCGGTGAACAGCAGGTCGAGCAGGGCGGCGGAGGCGGTACCCGCCAGTTCGAGCTGTGCCTGCCCGAGGCAGAGCGCGGGTACCCACAGCTGCTGCTCCGGGTCCTCCTCGGCGAGGGTGAGCATGGCACCGGGCTCGACGCTGGTTCCCGAGGCGTAAGCGAGCAGCGCAGAGGTGTCGAGGACCAGGCCGTTCACGCCGCGGCGCTTCCGTCCTCGTCGAACTGGCGAAGCCATTCGAGATTCCGGGCATGCTGCTCGTCACTGATCGGTGGCAGAGCTGCCAGACGACTCCTCGTCGATTCCACGTCGTCGTCGGTGACGACGTAACCGAGCTGCGCCCAGCGCGCCCGGAGGTCGTCCGCCCGCATCTTCCGACGGAGGACTCCCGCGATGAAACCGGACGTGTTGCCCTGGGTGCGTTCGACGTAGGCGGCCACGTCGTCGGGCAAGCTGATGGTGATACGGCGAGTCATACTCTCAGCATAACTGCTGCATACCGACGATCGGCCCATCACGTCATGACGCGCCGTCACCACCACGTGCGGGCATCCCCACGTGCACCCCGCCGGAGATGTCGCGCGCCTGCACCACCGGGCCGGTGACCTGACCCGACACCGTGTTCGTCACCGCGTCGGCCCGTACGGTCGTCGGCTGGAAGGTCTCCCAGCGGCGGCGCAGCTCCTGGTCGAAGTCCGGATCACGGGCGGCGGCGTCGCCCAGTGCCCGACGCAACTCCACGGCCCGGTCGTCGCCCTCGGCGGATGTGGGCTCGGCGACGAGCGAGGCCCGAAGCTCCCGGTGGCCGGCCGCCTTACGGCGAACGAGATGCATCAGCGACGCGAGGGCCTCCCTGCCCGCGTCGGTGAGGCCCTCGACGGCGCGGGTCGACAGTGCCACGGCGATCGCCGTGAGAATCGGGTCATCCATCCTGTTCCCCCTGCTGTTCCGGCACGGCGTCGTGGTGGTCGAGGGCAGCCAGGCGTCGTCGGACGTCCGCCGCGAGGGGGTCGTCGAGTTCCAGCAGCGTCAGCAGCGCGTCGGCCAGGGCTTCGCGGGCGGCGTGCGGCTGGTGGAGCTGGAGGTGGGCGTCGCCCTCGTACGCGCGGGCCAGGGCGGCGTGCCTGCGGTCACCGAGTTCGCGGAACAACGCGGCGGCCGAGGTCACCGCCGCCAGCGCCGGCGCGGGCTCACCGGTGTGCAGCAGCGTCTGCCCCCGGTGGAGCGCGACGAGCCCCTGACTCCACCGGTTGCCCAGCCGCTCGAACACCGTCATCGCGTCGTCGTACGAGACGAGGGCCTCAGCGAAGCGACCGGCGCCACGTTGCGCGTTGCCGAGGCTCATCAGGGCCAGTCCGGTGCCGCGTTCCTCGCCCAACTGGCGGAAGGTCCGCAGCGCCTCCCGGGCGTAGCGGGTCGCCTCGGGGAAGTCTCCCCGGTCCTCGTCCACCAGGCCGCATCCGCGCAGGGCGTACCCGGTGGTCCACGCGTCCCCGACCTCCCGTGCCGCGTGCAGCGAACCGGCGTAGCAGCGCCCGGCCTCGTCGAGGTCGCCCCGGTCCCACCAGGCGTCGCCGAGGCTGAGCAGCAGCCATCCTTCGGCACGACGGTCGCCGAGGTGACGGGCGCAGTCCAGACCCGCCAGGTGGCTGTCGATCCACGCCTTCCAGTAGGACCTACGCTCGAAGAAGGCCATGCTGGCGAGCGCGATCTGCCAGCCGAGCCGGTGATGGCCCCACTCGGGCGCGGCACGGATGACGTCGAGCAGGTTGAGCCGTTCGTGTTCGCACCACCGCAGCGCGTCGTCGAGCGTCGCGTCGGGTGGGACGTCGACGTCGGGCAGGGGCCGGCCCTGCGGAAGGATCGCCCGGTAGGCCGCATAGGTGTGGTGCAGATACCACCTCAGCAGCCGCTCCCGGGCGGCGTGGACGGCCTCCGGGCTCTCGTCGAGGGTCGCTCGCTCCATCGCATACAGCCTCAGCAGATCGTGCAGGCGGAACCGGTGCGGTCCGCTGCGGGTGAGCAGGTGCAGTCCGACAAGCGAATCGAGGTGGCGACGCGTGACCGAGGGGGCGAGCCCGGTGAGGCGGACCGCCGCGTCGAGCGCGATGTCGGCTCCGGGGTGCAGGCCGACCAGCCGGAACACCCGGGCCGTCTCGGCGGCCAGTGCCTGGTAGGACCAGGAGAAGACCGTCCGGACGGCCGACAGGTCGTCCTCCTCGACGGCCAGCGCGTCGAGGCGGCTCTCCTCGGCGGTCAACTCCTCCACCAACTCGGCGAGCGGCCGTTCCTCGTCGAGCCGGGCGCGGTCGGCGACGATGCGCAGGGCGAGTGGCAGATGGGAGCAGAGTTCGATCAGCCGGTCCACCATCTCGGGTTGCCGGTCCACCCGATCGGCACCGACAGTCACCCGGAGCAGCCGGGTCGCGTCGTGGCTCGACAACACGTCCAACACCGCCCGGATGGCGCCGTCGCGGACGGTCAGCCCCGACAGCCGGCTGCGGCTCGTGATGATCACCATGCAACTCGGTGCGGCGGGGAGCAGTGGCCGCACCTGCTCGGCGGTGGCGGCGTTGTCGAGCAGGATCAGCATCCGCCGGCCGGTGGTCAACGACCGGTAGAGCGCGGTGCGGTCGTGCAGGTCGCGCGGCACCTTCTCGGCGGGCACGTCCATCGCCCGGAGGAATCCGTCGAGGGCCTCGTGCGGGGTCAGCGGCGGAACGGCGTCATATCCGCGCAGGTTGATGTAGAGGTCACCGTCGGGAAAACGCTCCCGTACCCGGTGCGCCCAGTGCACGGCCAGCGCCGTCTTGCCCACCCCGGCGCTGCCCGAGATCGTGGAGATCGTGACGACGGGCAACCGCGACTTGTCGGTGATCAACTCAACCTCGTCGAGGAGCGAGTCGAGTTGCTGAATGTGCACCTCGCGGTCGATGAAACCCTTGGTCGCGGGTGGCAACTGCCGGGGCGACGGCAATGGCGTCTCCGTGACCGCACGCAGGTTCACGTTGCCCTGAATGAGCCCGGCCTGGATCACCGCCCCGCTGCGGCCGGAAAAATCGTTGTCCACCCGGCCCCGGTCGTCACTCATGACACCGTCTAATGGGGAATCTACGGGCCGGGAGAGCGCCGATCGCATTCACGTCCGGCAGTCCGTGTCGACCGCGCAACATCGTGGTGCCGATCAGGCCGCTGCCGCGACGGTGGGCGGCAACGCCGAGAAGGGGATGGCCCTCGTCCAGGCCCGGTCGCGGCACTGGCAGTGCTTCAACACCTCGGCCGGATCTTCGGTGGTGCTGAAACCCACGAACTGGTCGTCGTCGGTGAAGTGCAGGAACGCGACCAGTTGCGAGTCGAACAACCAGAAGTCGTACTGCGGCAGCGCCAGCTCGGTCGCCCGGCGGCGGTCGAGGTAGCGGATGTCCTCGCCCGCCGCGATGTTGTGGGGCGTCACCGACATCTCGAAACGCAGGTAGTCGCTCGGTGGCTCGTCGACGACCCGCACCCGCTCCACCCGCTTGCCCTTCGCCGTCTCGGCCCGCATCAGGTCGAGCCACGACCGCAGCCATCCGACGCCCGGGTCTCCCCCGGCGAGAAAGACCTGGAACGGCTCGTCCTCGGACGGCACGCCGTACGACCGGCGGACCTCCAGCTTGAAAGCGGCGTGGTGGAAGTCCTCGAAGAGGCGCTGGAACGTGGCGGGGTCGGTGACGAGCGACCCCATGTCAGTCTTTCTGCTCGAACCAGGACATCAGTGCCCGGGGCACGACGACGAAGGTCTCGTCGGGCAGCACGTCCCGCAGCTGGGCGAGCGCCTCCGGATCGGTCAACCGGTAACCCTGCACCACGATGTCACCGTCGTCGGTCTCGTACAGGCTCGGGCACGAGCCCGAATTGCTGGAAGTAGCGAGGAATTTTATCTTCACGGTCCCCCCCGAAGTCGACAACTACAGATAGTAGTCAACCGGGTACCGCAATTCAATAGGAGCCCACCCATCGAGTCGCCTCGCCGACAAACGTGAATAATGTCGAGGAAACTAATTCATCTCAATCGCGGAAGTCCCGTGCCCGCCGATGTCGATGGTCTCTATTCCCGCAAAGTGAGGGATCGCCCCGTCAACACAGCCGTCACCGGCCACCCAGCCGTTGCCACAGAAAGCGCCACGTCAACGCCGACAGGAACGCCCGCTGCTCGTTGTTGCTCGCCGCGCCGTGCCCACCCTCGACGTTCTCGTAGTACGCCACGTCGTGACCGTGCTCGCGCAGCAGGGCCGCCATCTTCCGGGCGTGCCCCGGGTGCACCCGGTCGTCGCGGGTCGAGGTGACGAACAGGACCGGCGGGTACGTCACCCCGGGCCGCACGTTGTGGTACGGCGAATAGTCCCGCAGGAAGGCCCAGTCGGCCGGATCGTCCGGATCGCCGTACTCGGCCATCCAGGAGGCCCCGGCGAGCAGCAGGTGGTAGCGGCGCATATCCAGCAACGGCACGTTCGCCACCACCGCGCCGACCAGCGTCGGGTAGCGGGTCAGCATCGCCCCCATCAACAGGCCGCCGTTGCTGCCGCCCTCGATGCCGAGCTTCTCCGGGGTGGTGATCCCCCGCGCCACCAGGTCGGCGGCGACGGCGGCGAAGTCCTCGTACGCCCGGGGGCGGTTCCCGCGCAGCGCCGCCCGGTGCCACTGCGGGCCGTACTCCCCGCCGCCCCGGATGTTCGCCACCACGTAGCTGCCGCCCCGGGCCAGCCAGGCCCGGCCGACGACCCCGTCGTAGTGGGGCGTCAGCGAGATCTCGAACCCGCCGTACCCGGTGAGCAGGGTGGGCCCGGCGGACGCCGTCGGGTCGCCGACCACGGAGTAGGGCACCCGGGTCCCGTCGGCGGAGGTGGCGAAGAACTGGCGCACGGCCAGGCCGGTGGCGTCGAAGAACGCCGGCTCCTGCTTGAGGGTCTCGACCGGGCCGCCGATCCGCCCCAGCCGCAGCGTCGCCGGCCGCAGGTGGCCGGTCGAGGCGATCAGGTAGTCGTCGCCGACGTCGGGGTCGGTGTCCACGATCCAGGTGTCGTCGTCGGCCGACACCCCGGCCAGCGGCTCCCGCCGCCACCGGACCCCACCGGCCGCCGCCCCCTGACCGTCGCCGGACCCCGGACCGCCGCACGACCCCGGCCCGCCGGGACCCTGCCGGCCGTCGGGACCAGGCGGGACATCGCGGGCCGGCGGGCCGTCGGGGGTCAGCACCTCCAGCCGCCGGCGTACGTCGACCAGGGTGGCCAGGATCAGGTGGTGCCGGGTCCAGACGTGGTAGCTCAGCGCCGTCCGCTCGTCGGGTTCGAACAGCACGGTGAGGTCGCGGTCCCCGGCGAGGAAGTCGTCGAACCGGGCCACCAGCAGCGCCCCGGCGGGGTAGGTGACCCCGGCGACCTCCCACGGCGAGCGCGGCCGGACCAGCAGCCACTGCCGGTGCACGTCCCACCGGGCGTCGTCGGGCACCGGGACCGGAACCTGCCCGCCGTCGGGGGTCAGCAGGAAGCTCCGGGTCCGGTAGAAGTCCAGGCTGCGACCGACGAAGTCACGCTCGAATCCGGGCGTCGGGTCGTGCGAGGCGTACGCGGAGACGTCGTCGACCTGTCCCTCGTACACGATCTCGGCCTCGGCCAGCGGGGTGCCCCGCCGCCACCGGCGGATCACCCTCGGGTAGCCGGAGGTGGTCAGCGAGCCGGGGCCGAGGTCGGTGCCGACGTAGATCCGGTCGGTGTCGATCCAGGTGACGTCGCTCTTGGCCTCGTCGAGGGTGAACCCGTCGGCGACGAAGGCGCGGGTGTCCAGGTCGTACTCGCGGACCACCACCGCGTCCTTGCCGCCCCGGGACAGGCTGACCAGGCAGCGTCGGTGGCCGGGTTTGAGCACCGTCACCCCACCCCAGACCCAGTTCTCGTCCTCGGCGGCGGCCAGCGCGTCGAGGTCGAGCAGGACGTCCCAGGCCGGCTCGGGCCGCCGGTACTGCGCCAGTGTGGTGCGCCGCCACAGCCCCCGGGGGTGCGCCGCGTCCCGCCAGAAGCCGTAGTAGAACCCGTCGCCACGCCAGCCGGGGTACGGGATGCGGTCGTCGGCGTCGAGCACCTGCCGGATCTCCGCCTGCACTTCGGCGAACGTGTCGTCATCGGTCAGCGCCGCGACGGTCGCCGCGTTGCGCTCGCGGACCCAGCCGGCGGCGTCCGCCCCGTCCAGCTCCTCCAGCCAGCGGTACGGGTCGTCACCCTCATCGATCAGCGTCACCCCTGCCACTATTCCCGACCGGTCAACCCGCACCGGACCGATATCCACCGTGCGACCACGACATGATCACCGCCAGCACCGGCCAGCCCCCTGGGTGACCCGGCCGGCACGGCGGACTGAGCGGTCCCGCCGACGAAACGGTCGTCCCGGGACCTTCCGCCCTGGCATGGGCGCGGCGTCGCCGGGTATGACGGGGGGCATGAGGGCGAGCTTCCGGCTTGGCCGGATCGCGGGGGTACCCGTCGGGGTCAACTGGAGCGTCCTGGTCATCTTCGTGCTGATCGCGTGGCTGCTGTCGGCCAACCAGTTCCCCCGCGCGTACCCCGACCGGCCCGGCTGGGCGTACCTGCTGGCCGGGCTCGCGGCGGCGGTGGTCTTCTTCGTCGGCCTCCTGGCCCACGAGGTGTCGCACGCGGTGGTGGCGAAACGCAACGGCCTCCAGGTGGAGGGGATCACGCTGTGGCTGTTCGGCGGCGTCGCCGAGCTGCGCGGCGAGCCCTCCGACCCGGGCGCGGAGCTACGCATCTCCGGGGTCGGCCCGCTGGTCAGCCTGCTTCTCGGGGTCTTCTTCGGGGCGATCGCGGTGCTGCTGGCGCTGGCCGGGCAGGAGGGGCTGCTGCTCGGCTCGGTGTCCTGGCTGGCCGGGATCAACGTGCTGCTGGCGGTGTTCAACATCCTGCCGGCCGCCCCGCTCGACGGGGGCCGGCTGCTGCGCGCCGCCGTCTGGAAGGCCACCGGTGACCGGGCCCGGGCGTCGGTGGTGGCCGCCCGCGCCGGCTGGGTGCTCGGCGTGCTGCTGATCGGCCTGGGCATCTGGCAGTTCCTGGCCGGCTACGGGGTGGGCGGGCTCTGGTTGGCGCTGATCGGCTGGTTCCTGATCGGCGCGGCCGGGATGGAGGAACGCCAGGCCCGGCTGGGCAGCGCACTGACCGGCGTCCGGGTCGGTGAGGTGATGACCCCGCAGCCACAGACCGCCTCGGCGGAGCTGACCGTCGCCGACTTCGTCGACCACTACCTGTTCGCCTACCGGCACACCGCACTGCCGCTGACCGAGAACGGCCGGCCCGTCGGCCTGGTCACCCTGGACCGGGTACGCGGCATCCCGGCCGACCGGCGGGCCGCCACCACCCTGGCCGAGGTCGCCTGCCGGGCCGACGACCTGGTGCTGGCCCGGCCGGAGGAGCAGCTCAACGACCTGCTCCCCCGGCTCAACGAGTGCTCCGACGGCCGTGCCCTGGTGGTGACCGGCGACCAGCTCGTCGGCATCGTCTCCCCCAGCGACATCAGCCGCGCCGTCCAACGCAGCAGCCTGCGCCCCCACCGTTAGCCGGCGGTGCGCTCCACCGGGATCCACAGCTCGGCGTCGGCGTGGGTGCCGCCGGCCGAGATGCGGACGCTGGAGATCTCCGGCCCCGGCCGGCTCCGGTACGGATTCGACGGGAACCACTGGGTGAACACGTCCCGCCACAGGTACTGCACGGCGGCCGGGAACTCCCCGGAGCTCTCGAAGACCGCCCACGTCCCCGCCGGTACGTCGAGCGCGTCCAGGTCGTCCGGCACGTCCGCGCCGGTCACCGCGCCGTACCAGTAGTCCAGCTCGACGCCCTCGGACCGGTCCTCGCCGAGCAGGTCGCTGACGTTGACGATGCCCGCCGGCTCCTGGTCGGACAGGGCCTCGATCCGGGCCGTCGTCTCCGCCGGGATGCCCTTGACGAACGCCACGATCGCCGGGTTCATCCCCTCGTGCACCAGGGGCACCCGGGCCCGCTGCCCCACCAGCCGGAACGCCGGCTTCTCCACCACCCGATACCGCATGTTGCCACTCCCTTCGACGACGAGCCGGAAGGACAACCGCTGCTGGGAGTGCAACGCGGCCCCCGTGCGCCGCGCCTCACCCGGCCCGATGCCGTGCATCGCGCGGAACGCCCGGGTGAACGCCTCGGTCGAGCCGTACCCGTGGCGGATTGCGACGTCGAGCAACGTCCGCTCTCCCGCCAGCACCTCGGCCGCCGCGACGGTGAGCCGCCGCCTGCGGACGTACTCCGACAGGGGCATCCCGGCCAGCGCCGAGAACATCCGCCGGAAGTGGTACTCCGAGGTGAGCGTGATCCGCGCCAGGTCCGCCACCTCGATCGGTGCGTCGAGGTGCCGCTCCACGTGTGCCAGGGCCTCGTTCAGCCGGTCCAGCATGGGATTCTCCTTCCGCTTACGTGATCCACGCTAGGCAGCCGGGGGGACGTGGGCCCGACTTCTGTTGCCCGCTGCGGTCGGGTGCCGGGCGAGCCGGCCGGACGACGAACGAGTCCGTCAACTCGACTGGACGGATTTCCGTCAATGCGTCCAATACATTTGACGCGCGGCGGGACAGTTGGAATGATCTGCCGTGTGTTCGAGGAACATCCTGATGAGTTGTTCGCTGCGCGACTCAACCACCTGTTCGAGGTCGCGCGCCGGCCGGGTGGCCTGCGCTGGGAAAACTCCGAGGTGGGGGCCCGCTGCGGGCTGTCCCGCGCCCAGCTGCACAATCTGCGCAATCCCAAGCAGGGCGGCAACCGCAGTCGCGGGCCGACCTGGGAGACCATAAATGCGCTCGCGTCGTTCTTCGAGGTCGAACCGAACTACTTCTTCCTGCCCGCCGCCGGCACACCGCAGAGCGACCTGGGTCGCCGGATGGCCGATCTCGGGGTGCAGCACGTGGCGATGAACACCGTCGGCGAGGACCTCGCCCAGGTAAAGGCCACCGTCATTGCCGTGCTGGCCCACATTCAACGGATCGAGGATCAGCTCGGCGGTCACGTGGTGACCGGGGAAGCCGACGGCGTCGACGGGGAACGATGGACCACCGAGCAGCGCGACTGATCGCCGGGCTGACCCTGCCCACCCCCTGGGACCTCACCGCCCTCGTCGGGCAGATCGCCAGGCAGCGGGACCGCCCCGTCCATCTCCTGGCCGTCGAGATGCACGGCGGCGTCCTGCACGGCCTGTGGGTCGCCACGCCACGGGCCGACTACATCGCCTATCCGGCCCGCAGCGGTCCGTTCAAGCAGACCGCGATCGTGTTGCACGAGGTCGCACACATGTGGCTCGGGCACCCCTCGCGGGACCTCGCCGAGCTCGACGGACGGGTCAGCCACCGCCCCTACGACCAACGGCACGAGTTCGAGGCCGACGAGTTCGCCGAGACGATCCTCCGGCGCGCGGCATCACCCCCGGCACCGCCACCCCTGGAACCGGACGACGTACTCCGCGTCATCGACACCTTCGGAACGGGCACCCCCACCGATGATCTTCACCATCCTCGTGGCCTCCGTGGCGCTGTGCGCCGCCGGGTACACCGCCTTCACCCTGCTCGGTGGTCGTGAGCACGGCCCCGCACGCGCCTGGATGGGCGGCAGTCTCTTCTGCCTCGCCCTCGCCCTCGCCACCGTCGCCCCCGGCATAAACGACGCTGTCGACGGCCTGGTCGGGGTTCCCCACGTCAGCCGGCTCATCGCCCACGTCCTCACGGTGTGGGCGGCCATCGCGGTGTCGTGCATGCTCGTGTACTGGACGCGTAGCCCCGAATCCACCCGACGGGCCGTCCGGCGGCGGCTGCTCCTCGCCGGCTCGGCGACCGTCGTCCTCGCGGCGTTGTTCCTGATCGCCCGGACACCCGCCGCGCCGGGCGACTGGTTCGCGACCTACCATCGACGGCCGCCTGTCATGATCTACATGACGCTGTTCGGCGGGATCCTCACCTACGCCCTGATCGACCTGGCCCGCCTGTCGCTGCGCTACGCCACCCGCGTCACCACCCGACCGGTCACCCGCGTCGGTCTGCGCATGTTCGCCGCCGGTGGGCTGATCAGCCTCGGCTACTCGGTCACGATCGTGGCGGTGGCCGTCGCCGGGCAGTTCGGCATCGACGTCGGCACCGCCTGGACGTACGTCACCATGACCAGTCAACTGACCGGCATCGGGCTCATCGCTGCCGGCTCCGCTGTGCCCGGCACCACCGCAGCGGCCTCGGCCGCCCTGCGTCGGGCCCACGACGCACACCAGTGCGAGCGGATGGAGCTGCTCTGGCGGGCGATCGTCCAGGCCCACCCGGCCATCCCCCGACGGCAGCCCCACCCGACGCACTGGTGGGGACGCGGGCTTGCCTGGACGACCAGTTGGCTGGGTGACGGGCGCAGCCTGTCCCGCCGGGTCCTGGAGATCCGCGACGGCTACCTCCAGCTCACCCCGTGGTTCGACGGCGCAGTGCGGGACCGCGCGCTGCAACTCGGCCAACGGGCCGGCATGACCGGAAGTGACCTGATGGCGACCGTGGAGGCCACGGTCGTCGCGGTCGCCCTCGACGCCAAGGCCGCCGGGGACGATCCGGTCGATACCGGCCGGGTCGAGGCCGGGGGGACAGATCTCACCAGCGAGGTGGTCTGGCTGGGCCGGGTGTCGCAGGCCCTGGCACGATCCCCGGTCGTGGTGAGCGTCCGCGCCGGGCAGGCCCACGCCCGCGCCGCCCCCGCCAACGGATCTCCCGCACCGTCCACCACGTCAGAATGAGATAGGGCAGCACGTGACCGAACACGCCACCACCGGCGGCACCCGCACCTCGACGCGGATCGCCCAGGCCATCACCGAGGTACTCCAGCCCGCCGTGTGGGCGGCTGCCATGCCCGTCGTCGTGGCGGTGCTCGCCGCCCGGACCGTCCCCGCCGGCCTCGGTTGGGGAGCGCTCGCGGCGCTGTTCACCGCCGTCGTGCCGTTCGGGGCGATCCTCTACGCCAAGCGCACCGGCCGGGTCACCGACCATCACCTCAGCCGCCGGGAGCAGCGCAGAGGAGTGCTGCTCGTGGGTATCGCATCGGTCGCCGTGGGTCTGGCCCTGTTCGTGGCCCTGGGCGCTCCCCGGCCGCTGATCGCCGTGATCGCCGTGATGCTGGCCGTGCTGGCCGGCACCACCGCCGTCAACCAGATGTGGAAGATGAGCGCCCACACGGCCGTCTCCGCCGGTGCGTGCACCGTCCTGGTCCTGCTGGTCGGGCCGGCGCTGGCGGTCGGGGTGCTCGTCGTGGCGCTGATCGGTTGGTCCCGGGTGCATCTCGGTGCGCACACCGTCGCCCAGGTGGTCGCCGGCGCGGTCTCAGGGACGGTGCTCGCGGCGGGGTTCTACACGGCTGTCGTCTGAGCCACCCGTCGACAGGTGGCGCGCTGTCCGGGGTGTAGGAGTGTCCCGTGCCGCGACGGGGGTGGGTGCGGGACACTCCCACACCCCGGACAGACCCGCCACCCGCAGCACCGGGGCGTCGGCCCCGACAGCCGACCCCGTCAGTCGCGCGGGAAGTAGCGGTCCAGCAGCGGGGTGCGGAACACCCCGGCCGGGTCCAGCTCGGTGAGCAGGGCGGCGAAGTCGGCGTACCGGGGGAAGGCGGCGGCGACCACGGCCGGGTCGAGGGTGAAGACCTTGCCCCAGTGCGGCCGGGGGTCGAACGGGGCCAGCCGGGCCTCGATCTCGGCCAGCACCGGCTGCACCGCCGCCGCGTCGTCGACCCAGGTGAAGTGCACGGCCAGCGTGTCGCGCCCCTGGTTGGGGCTGAGCCACAGCTCGTCGGCGGCGACGGTGCGCAGCTCACAGATCTGCAACACGGGGGCGATCCGGTGCCGCATCTCGTGCAGGGCGGCAAGCGCCTCCGCCCCCGCCGACCGGGGCAGGTGGTATTCGGACTGGATCTCGTCGCCGCTGCTCGGCATGAAACCGAGCCGGAAGTGCGGCAGCCGCTCGTGCCACGGGCCGGGCTCGCCGAACTGCGGGGTGCAGCTGACCGGATCCATGCCGGGCACCGGGTGCGCCGGCCGGTCGGCCGGGGTGGTGCCGAGCCAGTCCGGCTCCGGCGGCGGGGCGTCGGCGAGCTGCTTGCGCCAGACCTGGTCGATGTCCGTCGACCGCCAGGTGGTGAACCCGCTGACGCTGTACGCCGAGGCGAGCGCCGCGTCCAGGGCACCGACGGGCAGGCCCTCACGGACGTACTGGCGGACGGTGAAGGTGGGCAGCACGTCCAGGGTGACCCGGGTGACCACACCCAGCGCGCCGAGCGACACCACCATGCCGGCGAACCGGTCGCCGGCGGACCGGTCGACGGTGAGCACCTCCCCGTCGGCGGTGACCAGTTCGAGGCCGGCCACGGCGGCGGCCAGGTTGCGGTTGCCGTCGCCGGAACCGTGGGTGCCGGTGGCGACCGCACCGGCCACCGAGATGTGCGGCAGCGAGGCGAGGTTGGCCAGGGCCAGCCCCTGCTCGTGCAGCCGGGTCGCCACGTCCCCGTAACGCAGCCCGGCGGCCACGGTCACGGTGCCGCGTTCCCGGTCGACCTCGACGGTGGGCGGCAACCCGGCCAGCGAGACCAGGTCGCCGGTGGTGTCGCCGATCCGGTTGAACGAGTGGCCGCTGCCGACCGCCCGCACCCGGTCACTGCCGGCGACCAGCCGACGCAGCTCGTCGAGGGTGGTCGGCCGGTGGAAGGCGCGGGCGGCGTAGTGGACGTTGCCGGCCCAGTTGTGCCGGGGCACCCCGCTCACGCGTCGCCGCCCTCGGTCAGCGCCGCGTGCAGATCGTCCAACGCCTCGTCGACCTGCCTGACGTCGTAGCCGCGCAGGGCGACCGGCAGGCCCTGCGCCCTGGCGGCGGCCACCTCGTCGCGGACCGCCCGGCACCGCGCCGGGTCGTCCGAGTCCAGTGCCGCCCGGGCGTGTCCCACCAGTGTGTCGACCACGTCGGAACTGTACCCGCGCAGTCCGACGCTGAACTCGGCACCGGAACGGACCGCGACGTCGCGGTCGTCGCGGAACCGGTCGCCGGCGTACCGGGCCAGGGCCGCCGCGATCTCGTCGGGGTTCTCCCGCAGCTGACCCAGGTCGAGCAGTTCGGTCGCCGGCCGGCCGTCGACCCGGGCGTCGGGCGGCAACCCCACACCCTCGACGGGTACGCCGAGCAGCCGCACCCCGCCGGTGCCGGATGCCGGGCGGTCCAGCACGACCAGGGCCAGCTCGGCCCAGCGGAGCTGCCGGCGCAGGCCCTGTCGGCGTACGGTCAGGCCGTCGGCGTCGATGACGAACCGGAACGGTCGCAGGCTGTTGGCCAGCCCCACCCCGCCCAGCGCGACGCCCCCGAGGGCGGTGGTCGTCCGCAGCGGCCCGCCGCCGGTGGCCAGCAGCACCGTCCCGGCCAGTACGCACACCGCCGCCAGCACCTGCCGGCCCCGTTCCCGGTGCAGCTCCACGTCGTCTCCCCGTCGATGAGCGCGGTCCCGGTGCATCATCCGGCACGGTTGTCGACGGCGTCCACGGGGAACCATGGCGCGATGAGCAGCTACCGCGACCCGATCCTGCACGGCGACGTCTACCCGTCCGAGGAGGAGATCGACCCGACCGGGGTCGGCCTGGAGCCGGCGAGCGCCCCGCCGTCGGCGTACCCGCAGCACGGTGTGCCGACGCCCGCGCCGCAGCCCCCGTCGACGCCCCCGGTTGCGGGGACCGGGGCGCACTCGATCGTCACCCACCACCTGGACGGGTCGACGCAGGTGGTGACGGACCTGGACGGGGACGGGATCGCCGACGTGGTCCAGTTCGACCTGGACGGGGACGGCATCGCGGACATCACCTACCTGGACAGCGACCGGGACGGCCGGTTGGACACCGTGGTACGCGAGCCGGGTGGCCGCCGCCACCGCTGACCACCCGCCGGTCCCGGCCTCCGGCCCCGGACTCCCGCCTGCCTGCGGTGGGCCGGGTCAGAGCTGGGGCATCACCTCGGCGGCGACCAGTTCCAACTGGTCCAGGTCGGCCAGGTCGAGCACCTGGAGGTAGATCCGCTCGCTGCCGGCCTCGGCGTAGCGGCCGATCGTGTCGACCACCTCGGCGGGGGTGCCGGCGACCCCGTTCTGCCGCAGCTCGGCCGGTTCCCGACCGATGACGGCGGCCCGACGGGCCACCTCGGCGTCGTCCCGGCCGCAGCAGAGCACCAGCGCGTTGGACCAGCGCAGGGTGCCCGGGTCGCGACCGGCCTCGGCGCAGGCCGCGCGGACCCGGCCGAACTGGGCCACCGTCTCGTCGACCGAGACGAAGGGCAGGTTGAACTCGTCGGCGTACCGGGCGGCCAGGCGCGGGGTGCGCTTGGGGCCCTTGCCGCCGAGCAGGATCGGCGGGCGGGGCTGCTGCACCGGCTTGGGCAGCGCCGGGGAGTTGGCGACCGGGTAGTGCTTCCCGGCGTGGTCGAACCGCTCACCGGCCGGGGTCGCCCACAGCCCGGTGATGACGGCGAGCTGCTCCTCCAGCCGGTCGAAGCGCTCCCCCACCGACGGGAACGGGATGCCGTAGGCGGTGTGCTCCTCGGCGAACCAGCCGGCGCCGATGCCCAGCTCGACCCGGCCGCCGCTCATCTGGTCGACCTGGGCGACGGTGATCGCCAGGGGGCCGGGCAGCCGGAAGGTGGCCGCCGTGACCAGCGTGCCGAGCCGGATCCGGGAGGTGTCCCGGGCCAGCCCGGCCAGGGTGGTCCAGGCGTCGGTGGGGCCGGGCTCGCCGGTGGACGACCCCATCGCCACGTAGTGGTCGGAACGGAAGAACGCGCCGTAGCCGGCGTCCTCGGCGGCGCGGGCCACCGTGAGCAGTTGGTCGTAGGTGGCGCCCTGCTGGGGCTCGGTGAAGATCCGCAGTTCCATTCCCCGAGCATAGGGAGCCGGGCGGCCGGCCGCTCAGGCTCCGCCGGGCGGGCCCACGTCGGGCAGGGTGATCGCGGTCGCCGCCCGGCGGATCGGCTCGGTCACCCGGCGGATCATCCGCTCCCGGCCGGGCAGCCGGGGCAGCAGCCGCAGCATCGTCAGCTGGACGCGGATCTGGGCGGTGGAACCGAGCACCATCCCGCGCAGGTTGCGTTCGGCCAGCTCCTGATTGGCCCGGACGAAGGGACGCAGTTGCCGTTCGTGGTCGGCGAATCCGACGGTCGGGTCCCCGCCGGCCCGGGCCAACGCCGCCGCCAGCACGTACGCCCCGACCAGGCCGAGGCTGGTGCCCTGGCCGGAGGCGGGTGACGGCCCGTACGCGGCGTCCCCGACCAGCGCGATCCGCCCGGTGGACCAGTGGTCCATCCGTACCTGGCTGATGGCGTCGAGGTAGAGGTCGTCGGCGTCGGCGGCTGCGGCGAGTAGCCGGGGCACCTGCCAGCCGAGACCGGCGAACTCCCGGGCCAGCAGCGCACGACGCCCGGCGGTGTCGCCGGGGGCGGGGACCTCGGCCGGGGACCGGAAGAGGAACAGTGCGCGGGCGTCGGGAGCGCCCGCGGTGCGGTAGACACCGACGCTGCGGCCCGGGGTGACGTGCATCAGCTCGGTGCGGTCGAGGCCGAACTCGGCCGGCACGGTGCACACGGCGATGTGGTGGCCGAGCGGGCGTACCGGGTCCGGGTCGTTGCCGAAGGCCAGCCGGCGCACCTGCGAGTGCAGCCCGTCCGCCCCGATCACCAGGTCGAACGTCTGCCGGTGGCCGCTGGCGAAGCCCACCCGTACCGCGTCGGCGGTGGGGGTGAGGGTGGTGATCGAGTCGCCGAGCAGGAGGGGGACGTCGGTGGTGGCACCGGCCAGGAGGTCGACCAGTTCGCCGCGCATGATCTCGACGTCGTCGCCTTCGCGCCCACCGAAGAGGCTGGCGTCCATGGCGGCGAGGGTGTCGCCCCGGGAGTCGACGAACCGGGTCCGGAGCATGCCGGTGTCGTGCCGCCGGACCTGGTCGCCCAGCCCCATCCGGTCGACCACCTGCAGCGCCACGCCCCGGATGTCGACCTTGTAGCCGCCCGCGCGCAGGGCCGGGGCCCGCTCGACGAGGGTCGGCCGGAAGCCGTGCCGGCGCAGCCACCAGGCGAGGGTGAGGCCGGCGACGCCGCCGCCGGAGATCAGGACATTCGTCATGCCGACGATAGTACGAACGTGTCAGACGATTGTGCAAGACCTTTGTGCGAGGGACCCGCTACGCTGTGCCCATGGGCAATCGGGAGGACCTGCTCGCCGGCGCGAAACGCTGCCTGATGGAGAAGGGCTACGCCGGCACCACCGCGCGGGACGTGGCCGCCGCGGCCGGCACCAGCCTGGCCGCCATCGGCTACCACTTCCGCACCACCCGGGCCCTGCTGGACCAGGCGCTCTTCGAGGCGATGGAGGAGTGGGGCCAGGAGCTGGAACGGGCGTTCACGGTCGACGCCGGCCCGGACGCCACCCCACGGCAACGGTTCGAGGCGGCCTGGACCCGGGTGATCGAGTCGTTCGACCGGCTGCGCCCCCTCTGGGCCGTCCAGTTCGAGCTGATCTCCCAGCTCGACCGCTCCCCCGAACTGCGGGAGGCGCTCCGCGCCGCCAACCACCGCGCCCGGCTCGGGCTGGCCGCGATCTTCCACCAGCTCGACCCCGAGGCCGACGAGGCCGAGGCGCTGGCCCTCGGCGCCTTTTACCAGACCCTGCTCGGTGGCCTGGCCGCCCAGTCACTTGTCGACCCGCAGAGCACCCCGACCGCAGCCGACCTGACCCGCACCCTCATCCGGATCACCGACGAACTCACCGACCAGACCGCCACCGCGCGGCGGATGCCCGCCGCACCGGCACCACCGCCAGGCGGGGAGCCGGGTACAGGTACCCGGGCGACGGTCAGCGGGCGCGGCGGCGGACGAGCCGGCTACCGAGGCTGACCAGGGTGCTGCCGACGCCGGTGCCGAGCAGCACCAGCACCGCCCCCACCACCCAGAGCCCCGAGTCGTCGGTGGCCGCCGCGTGCCCCGACCAGCAGGCCGTGAACGCCACCGTCATCACCGGCGCGACCAGCACCGGGCTGAGCAGCCACCCGGCGACGGCGGCGACCACGACCAGGGTGAGTACCGCGCCGACCACCTGCCAGACCGCGTACGGCCCGCTGGTCGCGCCGGTACGCGGGTCCGTCGAGTAGCCGCTCTCCCACCCCAGCCAGGCCGCCCAGGTGCCGATCGTCGCGGCCGCGAGGAGCACACCGCCGAGGAGGGTACGGGTACGCGTCATCTGCACGCCCCGATCATCGTCCGCCGGGTGGGTCACCGGATGAGCACCCGTACTCACGATCACCGTCACACCACCCTTCGCAGCGACAACCGCCCTGGTCGGGGCGCGTGTGGCGCGGGTTGACCCGATCAGCGAGACTCGGTCGGACCACCCCCGGGGGCCGTCCCCCGGACCCCGGCGAACGGTTGGAGCCCATGGCACACCCCTACCTGTTCTGGCTGGCCGGCGCGGTGCTGCTGGTGGCCGCGGGCGTGGTGACCACCCTGCTGCCCCACCGTCGGGCCCGCTCCGAGCAGCGGCGGACCGCCTGGTCGGCCGCGCGGGCGGCGATCGACAGCGCGGCCGTCAGCCGGGACGCCGCGCCGGACCGGGTGCCCGAGGCGGAACGGTTGCTGACCCGCGCCGAGTCGCTCGCGGGTGCCCGCGGCGGGGTGGACGCGGCGCGGGCGGCGGCCGAACACGCCCGGCAGGCCGACCGGTTGTGGCGGGGACAGCGATGAGCGCCCGCGGATACCGCCGCCTGGCCGAGCCGTTGCGCTGGGCGCTGCTCGGGGTCGCCGTGCTCGTGCTGGTGGTCTTCCTGCTCGCCCAGCGGCAGCAGGGCATCGACGTCAGCTACGGCCGGTCACCGGCGTCGACGGCCGGGGTCGCCACGGACAGCGCCGGCACCGCCGACCGGGCCACCGTGCCGTCGGTGGACGAGATGACCGCGCTGGTCGCCGCCGCGCCGGTGGTACGCCTACCGGGGGCGGTGGCGTACTGGAACGAGCAGCGGGTCCGGGAGGTGGCCGGCGACACCCGGATCCTGGTCGCCCCACCCGGCCTCGACAAAGATGAACGCGAGCGGGTCCGGGACGTGGAGAACGCCACGATCCGGGTGATCGGCACCGAGGTCAGCGGCGGTTTCTACCAGGCCAGCTCCGACACGCTGCCCGCCTGGCGGGCGCAGTTCGCCACCGGGGACGTGACCGACCTGCTGATCGCCCTGATCACCGCGCTGCGCAAGGAGTCCACCCCGGCCGACCGGGACGAGCTGCGCTGGCGCGAGCCGAGCGGGCCGGAGCTGACCGCCGTCCTGACCGACCTGCGGGCGACCGGTAGGCACGTCGCGCCCGGCGCGACCCTCACCGACGTGCCCGAGACCGCCGCCCGCAACGCCTTTCCCGACGGCGCCTGGTACGTCGCGCTGCCCGTGCAGCGCTACGGCAAACCCCTGCCCCGGTACGGCCCCGCCCTGAGCGCCCAATTCCCCGACCAGCCGATCGTGGTGATGTACGGGCTCTGGATCGAATACCACGGGCCCGGCGCCGCGGACTTCGCGGAGCTGGCCGGGGCGAGCTTCTACGGCCAGTTCGCCAGCGTGCTCAGCCGCTCCGACTATCCGCAGCGCAACGTGCTGGGCGTCTACCTCAACCGGGTCACCGACCTGCGCTACGCGGGCCTGTTCGAGCGGCCGTTGCCCTACCGGCCGGCCGATCCGCTGCGGGTGGCGCTGCCGGCGCTGCCGTGGCTCTTCGCGGGCTGCGTGGCGGCGTTCCTGATCCTGTCGGCCCGGTCGCTGCGCCGCCCCGACCGAGGGCTGGGCCGCCGACGGGACACCGCCCCGGTCCGGCTGGCCGGGTTGACCGCGCTGGCCGTCGAGGTGTCCCTGCTGACCGACGCCCGCAGCAACCCGGCGCTGACCCGGGGCATCGTCGCGCTCCAGGCCGCCCGGTCGGCGTGGGAGGAGAAGCTGCCCGCCCGGCACGTCCGTACGCTGCTCGACGAGGCGGCGGCCGAGTTGGACGACACCGCCCGCCAGGTCGGCATCGCCAGCTACCGCCCGGACAACTACCTGCGAGGCCGGCTGTCATGACCCGTTCCGACTCCCGGCGGACCGGTGCCGGCCCCTCCCGGCCGCAGCGCGCCGATCCGTCCCGGCGGACCAGTGCCGGCCCTTCCCGGCCGCAGCGTGTCATCGGTCTGCTCGGTACCCCGTTCGGCCTGGCCGTGCTGGCCTGCCTGGCGCTGGCCGGCTGGGCGGTGTGGAGCGGCGGGGCGCTGGACGGGCCGGTCGCCCGGCAGGTGCGCACCACGTCGTTCCATGCCGACCCGGGGCTCGACGTGGACCGGGCCGCAGCGGAACGGATCATCGGCAACCGCCGGCTGGTGGTCATCCTGCGCTCCCCCGGGGCCGACCTGCGCGACACCTGCAAGCAGGTGCACCGGGCCGCCGACGGGACCGTCGTGCTGGTGCTCAGCCGCGACGGCGACGACTACGACACCTACGGCTGCGCCCTGGTGCCCGGATACGACAAGAAGAACCTGGGCAAGGCCGCCGCCGCAGAAATGATCATCGGCCGGGGCATCGACACCTTCGCCGACCGCCCGCTGGAGGCGGTGAAGGTCATCGCCGTCAACTACGACCGGCTGGTCAAGGCCGGCACCGTATCCGACGGGGCCCGCACGATCAGCCCGTCGCTGCCCCGGTTCCTGCTCGCCGCCGCGGCGGTGAGCGGGGTCGTCGCCGGAGCGTCGCTGCTCTACCTCGGCGGCCGGCGGGCCGGGCGGCTCGCGGCGGCCCGGCGGGTCCGCCGCGACGGGCTCACCGACAGCCGCAGCGCGCTCAGCGCCGCCACCGCCGGGCTCGCCCAGCAGATCATCGACCTCGACCCGACGTACGCCCTGTTGTACGGGCGTCAGGGCGACGACAGCGGCTTCGCCCGGCGCTACCGGCAGTTGACCGCCGACCATGCCGCCCTGCTCGACCGGTTGGCGACCCTGGACGACACCGACGAGGCAGCCGTCGGGAAGCTGACCGCCCACGTCGAGTCGCTGAGCCGCCGGGCGCAGGCGCTCGCCGACAAACAACCGGAGCAGCACGACGCGCAGCCGGGGAAGAGCTAGCTCCTGCCCGGTTCCGTCGCGCGGTCGGGTGTCCGAAGCACGACTGACCGGGGACAGCTATGGCGCTGGCGGCGAACCGCTTCGTAGTGTGTTCGGGTTCGTCCGATGGCCGCCCGGGGAGGATGAGGACCGCTGAGTTCCACCCGATCCGCTCCCCCTCCGGAGAGGGTCGTCGCGGTCCGCGCCGGTGACCGGCCATGAGTCTCGTCCGTCAACTCGCCGCGTTGCCCACGGATCGCGTCGTGCAGATTCCGGGGGTGCCCACCGGCACCGTCGCGGCAACCGTCACCGGGGAACCGGTCGGCCCGGCCGCCGTCGTGCTGCAACCCGGCCCGACCCGTACCGCCGGTTCCTTCGTCCACGCCGTCCTCGACGAGCTGGAACGGGTGGCGGTGGGGCTGCTACCGGGGTGGCTCCCCGAGGCCGCCGACCTCCCCCGCGCCGACCCGTACGGCCTGGCCGCCGTCCGGGCCGCCGCGGTCGCCCGGGCGCGGGGCTCCGCGCACTCCGCCGCGTTCCTGGCGCACCTGGCCACCGTGGCGTTGTCCGGCCGACGACCACCGGTCGACCCGTTCCCCCCGGAGATCCGGTGTCCGGGGCTGACCCGGGTGGTGGCGCAGGGGTTCGGACGCCCTCGGGCGAATCTGCTGATCGAGGTGCCCGCCGGCCTCGACCCGGCCGGCGAGCAGGCCGTCGTGGCGGGCGCGGAGTGGCTGTGTCACCACGGCCGGGTCGGCGTGTGGTTGGCTGGAGCACCCTTACGGCACGAGGACCGGGTGGTCACCGTCGTGCTGACCCGGGAGGCGGCGGACGGGCAGCGGGGACCGGTGCCGACGACACCCCCGGCGGTGGTCGGGCGACCCCACCCCGGTAGCGCGACCGAGGCGCTGTTGGAGGCCGCGCTGGCCGGCGAGAGCTGGTCGGCGGGCCGGATCTGGAACCGGTACCACCAGCCGCACCCCCTCTCACCCGCGGTCTGCCTGGACCTGCTCTGGCCCGACGAGCGGTGTGTCGTCGAGATCGACGGCCCGGAGCACTGCCGGCCGGACCGGTTCGAGGCGGACCGGCAACGCGACGTGCGGTTGCAGTTGGACGGTTACGCCGTCCTGCGCTTCACCAATGCCCGAATCAACCACGACGTCGGGGCGGTGGTGCACCAGATCGGCACCCTGATCCGGGCCCGGCGACGTGACCTGGCGGAAGGAAGATCCCATGGCCGGCGACGACCTCACCCCCTCTGAGGCCGCGATCCTGTTCGTGTTGATGGCGGAGGCCCGGGAGGTGCCCAACACCGAGTTGCGCAACCGGTACGGCGTCGACGTGCGCAAGTCCTACCGGGACAAGCTCAACCGCCTCGGATTCGTCGACAGCCGCCGGGAGGGCAACACCTTCCTGCACCAGCTCGCCGACAAGGGTTGGGTCCGGGTGCAGGAGGATCTGCCCTTCCAGTCGGCGCAGGGCCGCATCCTCGGCGGGGCGCTGACGGCGTTGCAGGTCAACCTGCGGGACCGGGTCATGGTCCGCAGCGACTACCGCTCGTTCGGTGAGCTGTTCGCGCTGACCGACGTACGGGCCGGTACGGCGGAACCGGACCTGCGGCGCACCCTGGGTCTGCGCGTCCGGCACGCGTACGCGGCGCTGGCCGCCGAGCCGGGGGCCTGGGTCAGCCTGACCCGACTGCGGCCGTTCTTCGGCGACGTCGACCCCGCCGACCTCGACGAGGCGCTGCGGGACCTGGAGCGCGAGCCGGACGTGGACATCGTCCCGGAATCCAACCAGAAGGCGCTCACCACGGCGGACGTCGCGGCGGCCCTGCGGCTGGGCGGCCAGGACAAGCACCTGCTGGCGATCGGGGTGGGATGACCGTGGCGGAGCACGCGGCCCTGGCGGCGCTCAGGCTCGACTGGGCGCCGGTGCCCGACGACGTCTGGCGGCCCTCGCCGTTCCATGTGGAGGGTCTGCACACCGCCGTGGCCCGCGACGTCCTCGCCGGGGTGGCCGACGCCCGGGACAGCGCCGACAGCAGCCCGATCGGGTTGGTGCTGCAGGGTCAGCGTGGCTCGGGCAAGACCCACCTGCTGGGCTGGATCCGCCAGCAGGTGCAGCAGCAGGGCGGCTACTTCTTCCTGGTCGGGCTGCTCGACGCGCACGGCTTCTGGGACAGTGTGCTCGCCTGCATGCTCGACGGGCTGTCCCGCCCGGTGCCCGGCGCCGAGAGCCAGCTCCGGCTGCTACTGCGCCGGCTCTCCTCGATGGTCGGGGCGCCCCGCTCGGCCCGCCGGGCGGTGATGGGTGACACCGAACTGACCCGGCCGGCCCTGGACGCGTTCGTCGACGGGCTCGTCGGGTACGCCCCGCACGTGGCGCGCGCCTGCCGGGAGACGGCCCGGGCGCTCGCGCTGAGCGCCTCGGAGGACGGCACCCACCGCGACATCGCGGAGAACTACTTCACCTCCGGTGAGGAGGGGGAGCCGGGCGAGCGCGGCGCCTGGGGCATGCGACGGGCACCCCGCAACGCGCAGCAGATCGTCCAGGAGATCTCCTGGCTGTTGGCCCTCACCGGCCCGTCCGTGATCGCCGTCGACCAGATCGACACCCTGATCGCGCAGTCCGTGGCCGCCGGTGACGTCCTGCGCCACCGGTCGGGCGGGCAGGACGACCCGGAGCAGGCCGCCGTGCACGCCCGGATCGCCGACGGCCTGATGTCACTGCGCCAGCTCACCCGCCGCACGCTCACCCTGGTGGCCTGCCTGCCGACCTCGTGGACGATCATCACGAGCCGGACGGTGGACACGGTGAGCGACCGGTTCCGGGTGGCACCCCGGCTCACCACCATCCACGACGCCTCCCTGGCCCGGCAGATCGTCGAGCGGCGGTTCGCCGCCCGGTTCGCCGAGCGCGGCTTCGTACCCCCGTATCCGTCGTGGCCGGTGCGGCCCGAAGCCTTCGCGCAGGCCGCGCAGATGACACCCCGGCAGTTGCTGATCGACATCGACCGGCACGTCCGGGCCTGCGTCGCCGCCGGTGAGGTGCGGGAGCTGACCCGGCTCGGTGCCACGGCGGAACCGCGACCCCACCGCCCGCGCCTGTCCCCCGTGGGGGACCTGGAGCGCTTCGACACCAGGTTCGCCCAGCTCAAGAGCGAGGTCGACGTGTCCGGCCCGCTGGCCCGTGACAGTGAGGACAGCACGGTCCCCGCCCTGCTCGCGGCGGGCCTGACCGCCTGGGTGGTGGAGCGCGGCGAGGGCGGTGGATCGTTCAGCGTGGATCCGCCGCCGAGCGCCCAGCCGCCGCTGCACGCCCGGCTCCGGCTCACCCTCGACGAGGCCACCGAGGACCAGGTCCACTGGTGTTTCCGGGCGATCAGCGAGGAGCACCATGCGATCGCCGCGCTCACCCGGCTCCGCAAGGCGTGCACGGTGGCGGGGCTCGACGCCCGGGTGACCCGCCGCAAGCTCTTCCTGCTCCGCAACGGCGCCTGGTCGAGCGGGGCCAAGACCAGGCAGGCGATCGCGGCCTTCACCCGGGCCGGCGGGACGATCCTCCCGTTGGACCCCGAGGATCTTCGCATCCTGGGGGCCCTGCGGGTCATGCTCGCCGAGTCACCCGTCGACCTGCGGGGTTGGCTGACCGCCCGTCGACCGACCCGGAACGTCACCGTGTTGCGACAGGCCCTGGGCTCCGTGGCCGACTGGCTCCCCGACCCTCCCGGTGGCGACGCAGCCGATGCGGCGGTACGACCGGACCGCACCGAACCGGTCGCCGCCGGACCGGTCGCCGCCGGACCGGTCGCCGCCGGACCGGTCGCCGCCGGACCGGTCGCCGCCGGACCGGTCGAGACGACGGCGGCCGACGTGGCACCGGCCGAGACGGCACCGGCGGGAACGGGTGACGTGGGGGCGGGTGACGGGCGCTCCGGGGCGGGGCGGGGTGATCCGCCGCCGGCCGACGGTGGGCAGGCCGGTCCGCACCTCATCGTGGGGTACGACCACCGCACCGGTGCACCCGTGCCGCTCTCCCTCGAAGCCCTCCGCAAGCACACCACCCTCTTCGCCGGCTCCGGGTCCGGCAAGACGGTGCTGATCCGGCGGATCCTGGAGGAGTGTGCTCTCGCCGGGGTCTCCGCCATCGTCCTCGACCCCAACAACGACCTGGCCCGGCTCGGTGACGGGTGGCCGGAGCCACCGCCGCAGTGGCGTGCCGGGGACGCGGAGAAGGCCGATGCGTACCTCGCCGGGACCGACGTACTGGTGTGGACGCCGCGCCGGTCGTCGGGACGTCCGCTGAGCTTCCAGCCGCTACCGGACTTCCGCGGTGTGCGCGACGACCCCGACGAGTTCCACGAGGCCGTCGAGGCGGCGGTCGCCGCACTGGCGCCCCGTGCCCAGCTGACCGGTCGCACCAACAAGGTCCACCTGGGGCTCGCCGTGCTGCGTAAGGCCGTCGAGCACTACGGCCGGCGCGGCGGCAGCCGGGTGCAGGGCCTGATCGACACTCTCGCCGACCTGCCGGACGGGCTGCTGGACATCGACGGGGCGGACAAGATCGGGGTGGGGATCGCGCAGTCGCTGGCGGCCGCGATGGTCAACGATCCGCTGTTCGGCGGCGAGGGCAGCCCGATGGACCCGGGGCTGCTGTTGACCCCCGAGCCGGGCCGGCGGGCGCGGATCTCCGTCATCAGCCTCGTCGGCCTGCAATCCGACGAGGCCCGGCAGGGCTTCGTCAACCAGTTGCAGATGGCGCTGTTCGCCTGGATCAAGCAGCATCCGGCGAACGACCGGCCGCTGCTCGGGCTGCTGGTGATGGACGAGGCACAGACGTTCGCCCCGTCCGGCGCGATGACCGCGTGCACCCAGAGCACGCTGGCGCTGGCGGCCCAGGCCCGCAAGTACGGCCTGGGTCTGATCTTCGCCACCCAGTCGCCCAAGGGGCTGCACAACCGCATCCCGGGCAACGCGGCGACCCAGCTCTACGGCCGGCTGAACAGCCCGATCCAGCTGGAGGCGGCCCGGGAGATGGCGAAGGCGAAGGGCGGCGACGTCGCCGACATCTCCCGCCTCGGCACCGGTGAGTTCTACCTCGCCGCCGAGGGTGCCGCGCCGGTGAAGATCCGTACCCCGCTGTCGCTCAGCCACCATCCGCGCAGCCCGCTCACCGCCGAGGAGGTGCTGGACCGGGCCCGCCGCCGGTGAGCTCGACGACCCCGCCACCCTGCGGATCTTGCCACCGGGATCTAGCGTGGAAGGAGCCTGCTCACCGGCAGTAAGGATCATCGATGTTGCGCAAGCATCTGGTCGGGTTGATCGTCGGCGTCGTCGTCATCGTGGTGCTGGGTGCCGCCGCCGTGGTCTGGATCACGCTCAACAAGCCGGAGCCGACCGGGCCGGGTCCGGACGCGGCGGCACCGGCCGGGGCAACCACCTCCGGGGCAACGCAATCGCCGTCCGGCAGTCCCACCCCGTCGACCGCCGCGCCCGGCACGGCCGCTTCGGCGTCGCCGGAGTCCGGCCCCCGGCGGATGAGTCGCCTCCTCTACGACGACGGGCAGAACACGGCGACCGTCACGGGTCTGGAGGTGACGGCGGGTACGGTGCGGGTGCAGCTGCGTTATGCGACCCGGTCCCCCGGCGGCTGGGTGCTCAGCTGCCCGGCCCGGACGGCGGATCTCCAGTCGTCGCATCTGACGCTGGGCGACGGGCGGCAGGTCTTCCCGGTCGACACGTACTGCGCGTCGCAGCGGCCCGGCACGGATTTCACCCTGCGGCCCGGTGCGGTCCTGGAGAGCTGGGGCGTGTTCCCGGTCGTGCCGTCCGGCGACAGCCCCTTCTCCCTCACCTGGTACGACCTGGGCACCGTGGAGGGGCTGAAACTCTGAGCGGGCCGAGGAGCCGGCAGTGGCCGGGTCAGTGCGACGGGGACGACTCCGCCAGGTCGGTGTCGGCTGTGGGTGGGGCGGGGCTGCGGGCTTCGGTGGCACACACCCCGGCGAGCAGGTCGGCGGTGCTGTGCGCCCGCACGTCGGCGTACGTGCCGTCGGCGAACCGGGCGACGACTGCCCGGACGTGCCGCTCGGCGGTGTCGGCGAGCCCGTCGTAGACGGCGGCGAAGGTCTCCCGGGCGGGGCCGCGCAGCCAGCCGGCGGGCAGCAGCCGCAGCGGTAGCTGCGGGTCGAGGGTGGGGAAACGCCGGAAGGTGTCCATCACCTCGGTCCGGGCCCGCACCGCCTCGGCGCCGTCGACCTGACCGGCGGCGATCCGCGGCAGGAGGGGCCGCCAGCGCCGCAGGAAGCTCTCGTACTGGGCGGCGACGGCCGCGACGTCCCAGGCGTCGAGCGGGTCGCGCCCGGCGACCGCGTCGAGGTCGACCCGCCGGCCCCGGAAGACGGTGACCGCGCCGAGGTGCAGCTGGGTGAGCTGGGCCCTGGCCTTCGGGGTCAACTCGTGCGGGGAGATCCACAGCCCGTCGTACAGCGGCGCGTAGCCCAGCCAGCGCAGCCGGCCACGCAGGGCCCGCCGTTGCGCGCTGCGCTCCTGCGGCAGGGAGAAGGCGACGAGTGTCCAGCACTCGTCCCACGGTTGGGTCGTGGTGGTGGCGGCCATCACCCAGCTGCCGCCGACGGAGAGGCTGACGGCGGCGGACCGGCTGAGCCGGTACGAGCTGCGCCGCCCCTGCCGGCTGCCCTCCAGGACGCCCCGGCGGGCCAGTCGGCTGATCACGGTCCGCGCGCCGGCGAGGCTGACGTGCGACTCGGCCAGCAGCGCGACGATGGCGGCGGACGGCAACCAGGCGCGGGTACGCAGGGTGTAGTCGGCCAGCAGGGTCACCGCGACGCCCTGGGGCGAGTTGCCGGCCTGCCGCCGGGGCAGCCGTACCGGGTGGTCCCCGTCGTCGGGGAATATCTCCTCGATGTCGAACGGGTGTGGCACGGGGACGCTCCGGGCTCGGCTCGGCGACGGTGGCACCGACTGTAGACGGCGTACCCGGGCCCGCCTACCGGGCGTGGTTCCACGGTGGACCGGGCGTACGTCGGTGATCGACCAGTGTATCGAGGCCATTCGATTGACACTTGTCGGACCGAAGAGAACACTAAGTGCCATGCAATGCCACCTCGGGCCGGGGCAGGGCATGCCGGACGCCAAGGGCCGGCGCGGACCACACGGGCATCCGGGCGCACCCGTGCCGCGCGGCCGATCTCAACCTGTGAGGGAGTCACGCCCCATGAGAATCAGACGGAAACTGTTACTCGCCCTGGCGGCGCCACTGGTGGCCACACTGACGGCCGCCGCCCTGGTGGTACCGACGCTCCAACCGGCGTACGCCGCGTCGTTGGTCGAGGTGACCAACTTCGGCGACAACCCCGGCCGGATGCGGATGCACATCTACGTACCGAACACCCGCCCGACCAACCCGGCGGTCGTGGTCGCCATGCACGGTTGCGGCGGCACCGGCCCCGGTTTCTACTCCAGCAGCGAGTTCGCCTCGCTGGCCGACCGGTACGGCTACATCGTGATCTACCCGTCCGCGACCCAGCAGGCCGGCTTCGGCAACTGCTTCGACACCTGGTCGGACGCCGCGAAGCGCCGGGGCGGTGGCAGTGACCCGGTGTCGATCGTCTCGATGATCAACTATGCCCAGCGGCAGTACGGCGGCGACCCCCGCCGGGTGTTCGCCACCGGCAGTTCCTCCGGCGGCATGATGACCAACCACATGCTGGCGCTCTACCCCGACGTGTTCGCCGCCGGGGCCGCCTTCATGGGGGTGCCCTACAACTGCTTCGCCAACGCCGCCGACTACCCGCCCGGCGCCAGCCAGTGCACCGGCGGGAACATGAACCGCACCCCGCAGCAGTGGGGTGACGCGGTCCGCCAGCAGGCGTACCCCGGTTACTCCGGTCCCCGGCCGAAGGTGCAGCTGTGGCACGGCACCGCCGACACCCTGGTGCCGTACTCGCTGCTCCAGGAGACCATCGAGCAGTGGACCAACGTGTTCGGGCTCAGCCAGACACCCACCTCCACCGACACCCCCCAGGCCAACTGGAACCGCCGCCGCTACGCCGACGCCAGCGGCAACGTCCTCGTCGAGGCGTACAGCGTCCAGGGTGCCGGGCACAGCCTGCCCTCCGGTGGGATGGCCGCCGTCGCCCTCGGGTTCTTCGGCCTGACCAACCCGCCCCCGACCACGCCGCCCCCGACGACCCCGCCTCCTACCACGCCGCCGCCGACCACCCCGCCTCCTACCACGCCGCCCCCGACCACCCCGCCGCCGACGACGACCCCGCCGCCCAGCTCCGGGGCCTGCCGGGTCACCGCCAGCGTCAACGCCTGGAACAGCGGCCTGACCGAGAACCTGACCATCACCAACACCGGTTCCAGCGCCGTCAACGGCTGGTCGCTGGTCTTCACGCTGCCCGGCGGGCAGAGCATCACCTCCGGGTGGAACGCCTCCTACTCCCCCTCGTCCGGCCAGGTGACGGCCCGTAACGCCAGCTACAACGCCGCCATCCCGGCCGGCGGGTCGGTCGACATCGGATTCCAGGCCAACCACACCGGCAACACCGCCAAGCCCACCTCGTTCACCCTCAACGGCGCGGCCTGCACGGTCGCCTGACCCCACCTACGGGTGCGGGGACGGTCCCCGCCCGACCGCACCGCCACCACGACTCTCCCCCGCCCGCCGTCGGGCGGGGGAGAGCGCGACGGCGGAGCGGCAAGCACGGCAGCGGTGCGGCAAGCACGGCAGCGGGTGGGAAGCGCCGAGCGCGGCGGTGGGCGGGTCCGGCGGCGACAAGCACTCCGACATCGACCCCGGCCATTTCGGAAAACGTACGTGGCCGGTGCGGCACCCCCGTCGTAGTACCCTGTCGGCCAGCGTTCCGGCAAGGCGGAAGGACCTCCCGTGGCGGCGTTCTACCTCTCCTCCATCGCCCATCTGCACGGGACGAAAAACCTCGTCCGGGAGCTGGACGAGGTGGGTGCCGACAATCCACGGTTGCTCGACGACGGGCTGGAGTCGTATGGAGTGACGACAATGTCCTCGATCGAGATGGCCGGCGAGGTCGGTGCGCGTGCGCTCGCCGGCGGGCTGGTGCCGGACGCGATCGTCTACGCGACGGAGACCGCCGACGGGGACGGCGTACGCAGGAACAACGTGCGCCTCGCCCGGGCCGTGGACGCACCCGGCGCCGCGACCCAGACCGTCGCCGGTCACGGGTGCGCCAACCTCGGCCTGCTGCTGGGCACGGTGCAGGGGCTGTTCGCGACGACCGACGTCGACACCGTCCTCGTCGTCACCGCGGACCGTGTCGTCGGTCGCGGCCGGATGATGGACGCGGAGCTGTCGGTCCTCAGCGACGGTGCCGCCGCAGCCCTGGTGACCCGGCACCGGCCGGCGGGTGACGGGCTCGTCCTGCTCGTCAACGGCATGGCGCTGCGCAGCGACTGGCGCGGTGACCTCACCGACAACAGCCCCGCCGCGCAGCGCCGCAACGTGCTGCTCGGCCGGTCGGCCGTCAAGGCCGCCCGGGAGGCCACCGGTCGCGGTCCGCGCGACTTCACCCACGCCCTGTTCAACAACTACCGGCTGCCCGCCCAGCGGTTCCTCACCGGCGCGGCCGGCTACTCCTTCGACCAGCTGCTGCCCGGTCGCCTGGCCGCGCACGCCCACGAGTTCGCAGCGGACCTGCTCGTCAACGCCGACCTGCTGGCCGCCGACGGCGTGCTCACCGCCGGCGACCGGTTGGCGCTCGTGGCCACCGGACCGCACTCCTGGGCCGTGATCGACGCCGAGGTCGTCGGCTAGGCCCGGTATCGAAGCAGGTGGTGACTAGACTCGCCGCATGCGGCAGGCGATGAAGGAGCTGACCTTCTCCGAGTGGTACGGCTTGGGCCCGCTGGCGCTTGCCGGCCTGGCGGGCATCCGCGCCATGGTGGCCGACGAGCCCTTCGCCCGCTGGGCATGGACCAGCATCGTCGTCCTCATGCTGATCCTCTGCGCCGGCTACGTCATCTGGACGAGGAAGCAGCGCTCCTGAGACCTGCGCCACGGCCGTTCGTCGACAGCGGCGACAGCGACGCCGGCTGCGCGGCGCACGGCAGCCTGTCGGACCGGGTCGCGACAGCGCGGTGGCGTCCGAGCCGGTTGATGCCGCATTCGACGGTTCCCGCACCTCAGCGGGACCCGTCGGCGGCGACCGAGGCCAACCGCAGGTAGTCCACCTTGCCGTTCTGGTTGAGGGGCATCGCCTCGAGCCACTCGACCCGGGTGGGCGTCATGTACGGCGGCAGCACCCCGCGCAGCTCCGTGGCCACCCGGGCCGGCTCGGTGTCGCCGGTGCAGAACGCCACCAGCGACTCGGCCGGGGCCTGCCCGAGCAGGACGACGGCAGCGTCGATGACGCCGTCCAGCCCGCGCAGCGCCGCCTCGATCTCGCCGAGTTCGACGCGGTAGCCGCGGATCTTGACCTGCCGGTCGAGGCGGCCCAGATGGACCAGGTGACCGTTCTCGACCCGGACCCGGTCACCGGTGCGGTACCAGTGCGCCGGGGTGAGCGGTCCGGTCCCGTCGTAGACCCGCGCACGGGCGTCGCCCCCGGCGTCGAAGCTGAGGAAGCGCGCGGTGTTCTCCTCGGGATCGAGGTAGCCCGCGAACCGCTGGACGCCCCGCACGCACAGCTCGCCGTCGCGCCCGGCCCGGCCGTCGCGGTCGACCAGGATCCAGTCGTGCTCGGGCAGCACCAGCCCGATGGGCACCGTCGCGTTGCTCGTCGTCGGCCAGTCGGTCGGCGACCCGGGTAGCCGGTACTCAGCACAGCTCACGGTGAGTTCGGTAGGACCGTACACGTTCTCGATCACGCTGCGCGGCGCCGCCGCGTGCCACACGGCCGCCTGCTCACGGGTGAACGGCTCCCCGATGAAGATGCTCCAGCCGAGGTCGGGCATGGCGTCGGGGGCGAGCAGCCGCAGCCGGCGCGCGTAGGAGACCTGCGACGGCACCGAGAACCAGTGGGTGATCCGTCGCTCGTTGACGAACGTCGCCGGACGCAGGAGTTCCCTGGCGGTGGCGACCACCAGCGTCGCGCCGCTGCTCCAGGCCGCGAACAGGTCGAACACGGACGGGTCGAAGGTCAGGTCGAAGTTCTGCGTGAGCCGGGAGCCGACGCCGATGTCGTAGCGGCGTACCACGTGCTGCACGTAGGCGGCGGCACTGCGGTGGGCGATCGGCACCCCCTTGGGCACTCCGGTGGAGCCGGAGGTGAACAGGAGGTAGGCGACGTCGTCGCCGGTGACCGTCCGTCCGCCGTCGTCGGGTACGCCGCCGACCACCGGCCGGTCGTCGTCCGGGTGGACCAGACGGACGCCCACGTCGGCCAACGCACCGAGGAGGGCCGGATCGACCTCGTCGACGACGACGGCGGCCAGGCCGGCCCGGCGCGCGATGCCGGCGTTGCGCGTCACGGGAGCGCCGGGGTGCAGGGGCACCACGGTCGCGCCGAGCCGGAGCACCGCCAGATAGGCGAGGTACGAGGTCACGGAGCGGGTCGAGAACAGCCCGACGCGGGTGGCGCCGGGGGCCGTGGCGGCGATCCGCGCCGCGAGGAGGCCCGCGCGTCGCCAGAGTTCCGGGTAGCTCAGGAACTGGTCGCCGACTTCCAGCGCGACCGCCTCCGGATGGTCGGCAACCGATCGCCGCACCAACCCGGCAAGGTCGACGGCGGTCCCCACGCCCATGAACCGACACCCCCACATATAGACCGACATCTACCAGTGCGTCAGGGAAGGTACCCCACGATCCGCCCGCCGCCGACCCCTCCCGGCTGGGCGGACGGCCATCCGACAGTCGTCCACACTATCGACGTTCTTACATATAGATTTAGGTCACGATCCGGTAACGCTGCCCCAACTTGGGAGATTTCATCCACTTGAGAGGGTTGCCGGGGCGTGGAAAATGGTGTCCAGGAAACCGCCTATTCACATTCGGCGTCGAATGCGTGCCAATGTCGGCCTTCGATGCCTGTGTCCTCCCTGTGATCTGTGCCGACGTCTTCCCTGACCGCTGATAAGGAGACATCCGTGGCGATAACCCTCAAGCCACTCCATCCGCTCTTCGTCGCAGAGGTGACCGGCGTCGACCTGACCACGCCCGTACCGGAGGACGTCTTCGCCGAGATCCACGCGGCCTTCGAGCGCTACGCGGTCCTCGTCTTTCCCGACCAACCGGTCACCGACGAGCAGCAGACCAGCTTCAGCCGGCTGTTCGGGCCGCTGGAGACCGCCCCGAACTTCGCCGGCAAGGCGCTGCGGCTGAGCAACGAGTTCACCGACATCTCCAACCTCGACCACGAGGGCAAGCTCCTCGACCCCGAGGACCGCCTCACCCGCTACAACCTGGGCAACCAGATGTGGCACACCGACAGCTCCTTCAAGGCCGTCCGGGCGAAGTGTTCGCTGCTGTCCGCCCGGGAGATCCCCCCCACCGGAGGCGAGACCCAGTACGCGGACATGCGCGCCGCCTACGACGCGCTGCCGCCGGAGCGCAAACGCCAGGTCGAGAACCTCGTCGCCGAACACAGCATCGCCCACTCCCGGGCGAAGTCCGGGTTCGACAGCTTCAACTCCGACATCGCCACCGCGCTGCCACCGGTGCCGCAGCGGGTCGTCGACCACTACCCGGGTTCCGGCCGCAGCAGCCTCTTCCTCGCCTCGCACGCCTCACACATCGTCGGCTGGCCGGTCGAACAGGGGCGGGCCCTGCTCGAAGAGCTGGTCGAGTTCGCCACCCAGGACCGGTTCGTCTACACCCACCACTGGCGCGTCGGCGACCTCACGGTATGGGACAACCGCTGCACCATGCACCGCGGCCGCCCGTACGACCTGCGGCAACGGCGGGTCCTGCACCGTACGACGGTGTCCGACGTCGTCACCAACTACCAGGTGACGATGGCGCACGCGGAGTCGCGCGGATGACCGCCACCCGGCGGCTGGTCATCGTCGGCGGTGGTCACATGGGGCTGGCGATCATCCGCGGGCTGCTTGGCGGACCGGCCGGTCCGGAACTCGTCGTGGTCGAGCGCAGTGCCGCCCGACGCGAACTCCTCGCCGACCTCGACGGACTCACGGTCGTCGCCCACCTGGATCTGGCCGAGGGCGACTTCGTCGTGCTGGCCGTCCCGCCGCAGGTCTTCGCCGAGTTCGCCGACGCCGAACGCCACCGGTTCACCGCGTGGACGCCGGTGCTGTCGGTGATGGCCGGCCTCACCGCCGAGACGATCGCCACGGCGCTGGGCACCACGCAGGTCGTCCGGTCCATCCCCAACACACCGTCCGAGGTGTTCCAGGGGATGTCGGTCTACCACGCCGGCCCGCAGGTGTCGGCGGAGACCACGGCCCAGGCGGAGGCCCTGCTGGGGGTGATCGGCCGGGTGCTGCGGGTCGACCGCGAGGAACTGGTCGACGACGCCACCGCGATCTGCGGCGGCGGACCGGCGTTCGTGAGCTACATCGTCGACGCCTTCTGCCAGTTCGCCGCCGCCCGGGGCTTCAGCGAGGCGGCCGGCCGGGAGATGGCGGTGCAGGTGTTCGGCGGGACCGCGACCCTCATCGCGGAGAGCGGGAAACCGCCGATGCAGCTCTGCCACGAGGTGATGACGCCCAACGGCACCACCGAGCGCGGCATCGCCGCGTTCGACGCCGCCGGGCTGAAGGGCTCCATCCTGACCGCGCTCACCGCCGCCGCGCAGCGCTCACGGGAACTGGCCCGCCCCCACGGGCCCGGATGCGCGGTGGGGTGAGGTGTCCCCCACCTACGACGTGGTGGTCGTCGGGCTCGGGATCATGGGTGCGTCGGCGCTCCACCAGCTCAGCCGGCGGGGAGCGCGGGTGTTGGGCGTCGAGGCCCACGGACCGTTGCACGACCTGGGTTCCTCGCACGGCCAGACCCGCATCTTCCGGCGGGCGTACTGGGAGGGCGAGCAGTACGTCCCGCTGCTGGACAGCTCGTACGAGGGGTGGTGGGAACTCGACGCCGCGACCGACGAGACGATCGCGCTGCGCACCGGCGGCCTGTTCGTCGGCTCCCCCGACTCCAAGCTGGTGCAGGGCTCCCGGGACACCGCGCTCCGGTGCGGGATCAACCACGAGTACCTCGACGCGGGCGAGATCACCAGCCGGTTTCCCGCCTTCCACGTCCAGCCCGACGCGGTCGCCGTCCACGAGCCGGACGCGCTGATGCTCTTCGCCGACAACGCCCGGCTCACCTACCTGACGCGGGCGACCGCCGCCGGCGCCCACCTGGTCCACGGACGTGCCGTGCGCACGCTCTCCCCCGGCTCCGGGGGCACCGTCACGGTCGTCGGCGACGGGTGGGAGGTGAGCTGCGGCGCGGTGGTGCTGACGGTCGGCGGCTGGGTGGGTCGCTTCCTGCCCGGTGAGATCGCCCCCGCCGTCACCCCGATGCGCATTCCCGTCTTCGAGTTCGACGTGGCCGAGGCGCGGGAACGGGACCACCTGCCCGGACGCTTCCCGGTCTTCCTCTACGAGGACGCCGGGGGAGCCCTGGTCTACGGGCTCCCCCGCTGGCGGTCGGTCGACGGCGGGCTGAAGATCGGCTTCCACAACCGGCAACTGTCACCGCAGGACGTCGACGGTGACCGGCGTCCACCCAGCGACGCGGAGCGGCATGAGCTGTGGCGGACGATCAGCCCGGTGCTGCCGGCCGTCCAGCCCACGGGCCGGGGTCGCTCCTGCATCTACACGATGTCGACCGACGAGAGTTTCCTCATCGGCCGCTCCCGGGAACTCGACGGCGTCTGCTACGCCAGCGCCTGCTCCGGCCACGGCTTCAAGTTCGCCCCGGGCATCGGGGAGGTCCTGGCGCAGCTCGCGCTCGACGGACGGTCGACGGTGGACATCTCCGCGTTCAGCCCCGACCGGCTCTGACGCCCCGCCGGGTTGACCCGCGCCGTGCGCCCCGCCCCGACCACCCGCAGTGGTGGCCCGTGCGGGACCGGTCAGACCGCGGCGATGAGGCGTTCGAGGGCGAGTTGCAGGCGCTTCGGGTCCTGGGCGAAGCAGATCCGGAAGTAGCCGTCGAATCCGTCGCCGAACGCGGAGCCGGGCGCGATGCCGACCCCGGCACGGGCGACGAGCTCCTTGGCGTACGCCAGGGAGTTGTCGACACCCTCGATCCGGAAGAACGAGTAGAAGGAGGCCGGGACGTCCGGCGCGAGGATGCGCGGGTGGCCCTGGAAGGCGTCCGCCACGGTCTCCCGGCCCCGCGCGCTGCGCTCCACCATCTCGGCCACGAACGGCTCACCCTCGCGGATCGCCGCGACCCCCGCGTGCTGCACGAAGGTGGCCGACCCGGTGCTGTTGATCGCGCTGAGGTTACCCACCTGGTGGGCCAGGCCGGCGGGGTGCACCAGCCAGCCGAGCCGCCAGCCGGTCATCGACCAGGTCTTGGAGAAGCTCTGCACGACGAAGAGCGCGTCGTTGTCGTCGGCGACCTCCAGCATCGACGGCGTCGCGACGGACCCGTCGAAGACCAGCCGGTTGTACACCTCGTCGGAGATGATCCAGATGCCCTTGCGCCGGGTCAGCTCCAACAGTTCCCGCTGCTGGGCCGAGGTCATCGTCCAGCCGGTCGGGTTGCCGGGTGAGGCCAGGAACACCGCGCGCGTCCGGTCGTCGCAGTTCGCCTCGACCTGGTCGAGATCCAGCGACCACCCGTCCGGGTCGGCTTCGAGGTTGACGAACCGTACGGTCGCGCCCATCGACTCGACGGCGATGACGATGTTCGGCCACACCGGCGCCACGACGACGACGTTGTCCCCCGGCTCCACCAGGCACTGCAACGAGATCATGATGGAGGTCATCCCCGACGAGGTCGCCGACAACCGCTCCAGCTCGACCTCCACCCCGTTGGTACGCCGGTGGTACTCCTGGATCGCCTGCCGCAGTGGTGCGATGCCCCGGCGGTCCGCGTAGCGGGTCTTGCCCTGGGCCATGGCGAGTTCGGCGGCCTGCCGTACGACCAGCGGGGTGGGGAGATCCGACTCACCGAAGCAGAGACTGACGGCGTCGGGATAGTCCTGGCACAGGCGCGCGACGGCCACGATCTCCTGCGTCCGCATGTGCGCGAGGGCGGCGCGGAACGGGGGGACGTCGTTGCGCGGGGCGGTCGGCATGGGTGGTCTCCTTGACGGCTGGGGCGCACGTCCGGCGCGGGGAATGGGCGACGCATCGAAGTCTGGCGTTGTCAGCGCACCCGCGGCAATCGGATCCACGGCCACGGATTGGCCATCTCCCCGACCGGAACCTCGATCACCGTCGGCACCCGCTCCCGGGCGAGGCCCTTCTCGATCTCGGCCCGCAACTCCTGCGGGTCGTGGGCGCGGACACCGACCGCGCCGAACGCCTCCGCGAGCTTGACGAAGTCGGGGTTGTGCAGTTCGGTGCCGATCGTCTGGGTCAGGAACTTGCGCTGGGCGCGCTTCACGTTGGCGTAGGACCCGTCGTCGAAGACGACGGCGACGACCCCGATCCCGTGCTGGACCGCCGTCGCCAGCTCCGCCGCGGTGAACAGGAAACCGCCGTCACCCGAGATGGACAGCACCGCGCGGTCCGGGTAGGCGACCTTGACACCGAGCGCCGCCGCGAACCCGAAACCGAGCGCCCCGACGTACGTCGGCAGCACGTAGGTCGACGGGCGCAGCACCGGGAACATCAGCCGGGCGACGTAACCCACCTGGGTCATCTCGTCGACGAAGAACCCGTCCTCCGGCAACGCGGCACGCATCGCCCGGACGAGGTCGACCTGGGGGGCGAGCTTGTCGAGCTCGGCGTCCACCGCGTGCCGGGCGTCCGCGACCGCGGCCCGCCACTGCGACCGCCGCGCAGGCGGCGGCAGCCCGTCGAGCAGCGCGCGGAGCACCTCGGTGGCGTCCCCCACCAGGGACACCGCCGGCGGGGACACCCGGTGGATCTCCTCCTCGTCGAGGTCGACACGGATGATCCGCAGGCCCTCGGTGCCCCACTCGACCTGGGGCCGCAGCAGCCGGGTCCCGACAGCCAGGACGACGTCGGCGTGCGGCCACAACCGGTGTGCGACGGGCAACGACACCGACAGCTCATGGTCGTCCCGCAGCACCCCGCGCCCGCCCAGCTCCGTCGTGACGGGCGCCTGGAGCAGCTCGGCGAGCCGGGCGACCTCCGCCGTCGCGCCGCGCGCCCCGCTGCCGACGAAGATGACGGGCGTGCGGGCGGCGGCCAGCTCCGCGCGGGCCGCCTCGACGGCGCGCGGGTCCGGCGGCGCGGGGGGCGGCGACGCCGGCCACGGTGGGGCGGCGGTGACCTCCGCGGCCAGCACGTCGGTCGGGATCTCGATCGCGACGGGCCGGGGGCGGTGGTGACCCAGCCGGTGGAACGCCTCACCGAGCACGCGGGTGATCGAGGCGGGCTCCTCGACCCGGGCCGCCCACCCCGTCAGCGACCGGAGCACGCCCAACTGGTCGGGGATCTCGTGCGGGACACCCAGGTTCCGCCCGAGCACCGGGGTGGGGATCTGGGTGGCGACGCACAGCACCCGGGCGTCGCCCGCGTAGGCGGTGGCCAGCCCGGTCAACGAGTTGAGCACGCCCGGCCCGGAGATGACGAGGTACACGCCGACCCGGCGGCTGGCCCGGGCGTACCCGTAGGCCATCAGCGCGGCGGCCTGCTCGTGCCGGGTGTGCACCACCCGGATCGTCGTGTCGGCGAGCGCCGCGAAGATGGCGTCGTGCTGCTCACCCGGCACGGTGAAGACGACCTCCACCCCTTCCTCGACGAGTTTCGCGACGAGGTGCTCTCCGACGTTCATGCGGCCTCACCAATCGCTCTCGGCACCGACGGATCTCGGACTTCCCGGCCGGTTGCCGGCGGCGACGGTGTCCACCGCCCGGCCGCGACACCCGGCCGCACCGGCCCGGTCGCCGTCCGGCGCACACCTGTGGACCCGGCACGCCGACGCGTCCCGCACCACGGACTGCCACAATTCGCCGGAATGGACGTGATCGGTACGAAGGGTGGCGACAGTTCCAGCGGGTCGGCCTTTCAGGAGGATTCGTCGCGCAGAAGTGGCACTCAGGGTGGTGTTCGGTGAGGCGAAGTCGGTGCCGTGGTGCGTCATGTCCGTTGCTGCGCTGCTCATTGCGGTGTCGTCCGACAGATCAGAGAACACCGCCGTCAAATGCTAAACGTCAATAACCTGGGCCGCAACCAGCACGGCGTCGATCAATGTCGCCCGTAGCGTGTATGTTGCCGCCATGACGCCCGCTTCCCCGGCTGATTCCGGTCGACTCCTGCCGCTGCCCCGCAGCTTCCACCGGGTCCTGGTGATCGCCGCCCACCCGGACGACGCCGAATTCGCCTTCGGCGCCACCGTCGCCCGCCTCACCGGCGAGGGCGCGCAGGTGACCTATCTGGTCGTCACCGACGGCGCGCAGGGTGGCGAGGATCCGACCGTGCCGGCCCCCGAGCTGACCGCCACCCGGTATGCCGAGCAGCGCGACGCGGCCCGGATGCTCGGCGTCACCGACGTGGTCTTCCTGGGGCTGCCCGACGGCCTGCTCACGGACACCCCCGCGCTCAGACTCGCCCTGACCCGCCAGATCCGGCGGCACCGGCCGGAACTCGTCCTCACCCACCAACCGCTGCGGTCGCTGCAGTTCCCGATCGGTGCGTCCCACCCCGACCACCTCGCCGTCGGGCAGGCCGCGCTGAACGCCGTCTACCCCGACGCCCGCAACCCCCGGGCCTTCCCCGAGCTGCTGGCCGAGGGTCTGCCCGCACACCGGGTGGCCGAGGTCTGGGTGCCGGGGCACGAGCACACCGACCTGCTCGTCGACGTCGGGGAGACCGCCGAGCTGAAGGTGTCGGCCATCCTCGCCCACCGCAGCCAGTTCCGCAGCTCACCGGATCCCCGCGCCGACGTCCAGTGGGTGGTGGACCGGATGCGCGGCAACGGCACGGCCATCGGCTGCGAGTACGCCGAGGCGTACAAACGCATCGTCACGGACGCGGCCGGCGCGGCCGGTCCGACCCCGACGGCCCGGCGGCCCACCACCGAGGTCCCGACCCGCACGCCGTGAACCGACCTCCCGGCCGCGCCGCCCGACGAACCCGGCCGGGGCCGGCGGGTGGACGGTGGGGACCCACCGTCCACCCGATACCGCCCCGGCGGCGGACCCGGACGGTCAGGCCGGGTTGCTCAGCTCGTACAGCCGGGCGGCGAGATCGAACTGGGCCTGGGTGTCGATGTCGATCGTCAGGTTCGTCGCCTGGTGCCAGATCGGGCGGGCACCGACCAACCCGATGGTCGTCGCCACGTGCCGGGTCATGATCGAGCAGGAGAACCCGAGCTGGTAATAGGTCGGCAGCTCCTGCGAGGGGCGGTGCCAGGGGCCGAACCCGAACCCCATCGGGTTGAAGTTCGGGTCGAGGAGGTACTCCTTCATCGGGTACACCACCACGATCGAGTCCGCAGCGGCCGTGTCGCGGGCCCGCCAGGTACGCACCACCTCCCCGTGTTCGTCGAAGAACGGGTCGGTGGCGTGGCACCACATCACGTCGTCGTCGCCGGGCAACTGCTTGCAGACCTCGTTGACCACGGACTGGAACGGGTACGAGTTCTCCGTGAGGTGCCGGGGCCGGGGCAGATAGGTGGCGCCGTACCGGTCGGCCAACTCCCGGGTCGACGCGTCCTCGGAGGACAGGCAGACGTCGCCCGGATCGTCGGCCAGCCGGGCGAGTTTCTCGACGAGAATGTCGAGCAACGACTTCCCCCCGGCGAACGGGCGGTAGTTCTTGTCGGGCACCCTCGTCGACGAACGCTTGGCGGGGATGACGAACTTCATGACGGTCTCCTGTCTCCAGCCGGATGGGTCGTCGCCGGCCGACGGGCCACGGGGACTCGGCGGGCCGGCGACGCGGCCGACCCCCACCCGGTCACCTAGACGGCCAGGTGGCCGACGGTCTCGACGAGTTCACCGAACCGGGCGAGTTCCGCCGCGTCGAGCGTGGAGAAGTACGGGACCATGATCGCCGCGGTCAACCGTTCGGCTTCCAGCCGCTGCTCGCGTACCTCGGCCGGGTCCCGGAACGGCCCCCGGTAGCCCATCCGCTCGGCGTAGGCGGGCCCGGTGCGGGGCGGCGGATGGGGGGCGGCGAGGATCGCGTCGAGCGGCGTGAGGCCACAGGCCAGGATCGCGGCGATGTGGGCGGCGCCGCGCAGTTCGCGGATCAGGTGGATCGTCAACGCGGCCCGGCCGGGCAACGCCACCGGGGGCGGGAGTCCCCGCCAGCCGGTGAAGAGGGCGCCCACCGCCGCAGGTGCCGCATCGACGACGCGGCGGCCCAGGGTGTCGATGACGCCGAGCGTGTCGGGGTCGACGTCCGCGAAGACCCGCTCGCCCCAGCCGGTGATCCGGTCCCGGTAGTGCAGCGCCACGTCGTGGTGGGTCAGGCCCGCCGGCACCGCGAGCCACGCCCGGCGCACCTCCTCGACCGGCTCGAACGCGATCGCCGCCGCCGCCACCTCGACCGGGCAACTGCCGAGCACGCCGGCCCGACCGACGATCCAGAACTGAACCCCGGTCGCGAATCCCAGCTCCACCCCGTACGCGTTGGTGGACTTCGCCATGATCCAGCTGCGACTCAACTGCTGCACCGGCTCACACACCCGGTCGATGGTCTCCGCAGCCGTGGCTGTCGCCATCTGTCCTCCCTCCCTGGCCACCCGCCTGGCAGGGGCGGGGATGACGTACCGCGTCGGCTCTGCCGCGTGGACGGACGACCGCCGACGCGCCCGGGGTGCGGCAGCGCGGGTCGCGACGCCGGGAAGGCCCGCCGATCCCGCCGGCCCGGTCAGCCGGGCGAGAGCCACGACGTCAGGACGTCGGCGAGCCGTCGCAGGTCCGGGATGTCGATCCGCTCGGTGGCCTGATGAGCGTCCTCGATGGATCCAGGGCCGAAGACTACCAATTCCTCGGCCAGACCGGAGTACCGCAACGCGTTGGCACCGAAGGGTGCGACCGTGGGCCGGGTGCCGCAGGTCCGCGCCAGGAACTGCACGAGTCCGCTGTCGGGCCGCTGGTAGAACGCGGGCGAGGCGGGCCTGCCGTCGGGCGTACGCGGCAGCAGCGAGACCACGTCGCAGGGCACGGGGCAGGCGGCCCGGGCGATGGCGGTCAACTCGGCCAGCACCTCGACCGGGTCCTCGCTGGGGACGATGCGCCGGCCCACGGTGATCGAGCAGCGGTCGGGGATCACGTTGCTGCCGGAGCCGCCCGTGATCTGGGTGACCGACAGCGTGCCGCCGCCCAGCTCGGTGCGCCCCGGGGTCGCGCTCAGCCGCTCGTGGGCGGCGGCGAAGGCGGCGAGCACCGGCACCATCGCGTCGATGGCGTTCACCCCGAGGTCGGGTCGCGCCGAGTGCGCCGCCACCCCGTGCGTCGTCACCTCGATCAGGACGAGCCCCTTCAGCCCGTGCACGGGCCGGAACTCGGTCGGCTCGGCCACCAGGAGCTGATCGATCCGCAGGCCCTGCTGTCTCGCCCAGGGGGCGAACCGGGTCGCCCCGAGCAGGCCGCCGGCCTCCTCGCCGATCGAGCCGACCAGTAGCAGGGTGGGGTCGGGGCGGCGGCCGTCGCGGTGCATCGCGGCGAGCAGCGCGAGGACCACCCCCATGGTCGCCTTGGTGTCCAAGGCACCACGACCCCAGACGGCGTCGTGCTCGATGCGTCCGTCGAAGGGCGGGTCGGTCATGTGCTCGACGGCGACGGTGTCGGTGTGCACGTCCAGCACCACGAGCCGGTCGGACCGGCCCGGAAAGCGGCCGTAGACGTTGGGTCGGTCCGGCCGGACCTCGTCCAGCACGACCTCGGCGGCACCGCAGCGGTCGAAGCGGTCCGCGAGGTGCCGGGCGATCGCCCCCTCACCGACCGGACCGTGCTCCTCGGCTCTCGGCCCGGTGTGCAGCGGGTTGACGCTGGGGATGCGGACGAGCTCGGCGACCGCCTCCGCCAGCACCCGGCCGTCGAGATCCATTGCAAGATTATCGATGCGTGACCCCGGGATGACAATCTCCGCCATCGATGCCTGGCGCGGTCACCCGCCCGGCACCGGATCGGCGTCCGCGCTGTCGAGCAGCTGCCGCAGGCTGCCGTCGACGAAGAACTCCCCCAGGTCGACCGGGACACCGAGGGCGTTCATCCGGGTCACGATCTCCACCGCCAGCTGGGAGGTGCCGCCCGACTCCAGGAACGGCACGTCGGGGTCGACGGTGTCGAGGTCCAGGACCGACTTCCAGGTCTCGACGATCCGGGCGCGGACGTCGTCGCCGTCCGTCCGTTGGCGGGTGACCGTGCCGCCGCCCTCCAGCGCGGACCGGACGGTACGCCGGTCGGCCTTGCCCGGCCCGAGCGTCGCGATCGCGGGCACGATCTCGATCCGGTGCGGCACGCAGTGCACCGGGGCGTGCCGGCGCACGTGGTCCACGAGGTCGACCGCGCTCGCCGTCGCCCCCGGCCGCAGGACGACGTGCGCGCCGGCGACCGCGCCCAGGGCCGGGTCGGGCAGGCCGACGACGCACGCGTCGAGGACGTCCGGATGGGCGACGAGGATCTGCTCGACCTGCAACGGGAAGACGTTCTCGCCGCCACAGACGAACATGTCGTCGATGCGGCCGACGAAGAAGTACCAGCCGTCGACCACCCGGAAGATGTCCTTGGTCCGCAGCCAGCCGTCGAGGTAGCGCTCGCGCGTCGTCACCGGGTCGAGGATGGTGCCCTCGGAGATGAGGTCGCTGCGCAGCCACAGCTCACCCTCGGCGCTGTCGCGGCCGGCGTCGTCCAGGACCCGGGCGGTGACCCCCACCCAGGGCCGCCCGCAGCTCTCCAGCGGCTGCTGCTCCCCCGGCGGTTGCCCGAGGCACGGCGCGCACTCGGTGAGCGCGTAGACGTTGAGGATCTCGGTGCTGCCGAAGGCCGACCGCAGGCGCTGGAGCAGCTCGGGGGTGGACGGGCCGCTGGCCACCCGGACCGAGCGCAGGTGGCGCAGGTCGAGGTCGCGTAGCAGGGCCGTCTCCCGCAGCAGCACGGCCGCCTGCGAGGGGGTGAACAACACGGTCGAGCAGCGGTGGCGGGCCAGCTGGCGCAGCACGTGCGCCGGGTGGAAGGCACCGGCGAGCACCCCCGTCCAGCCCCGCAGCAGACCGAGCATGACGCCCGCGTTCATGCCTCCCGTGTGGTAGAGCGACGTGGCCACCAGATAGCGCGTCGGCGTGCCGGGCTCCCCCGGCGACGAGGCGGTGTAGGCGCCGCTGCGGTAGCGGGACAGCAGGTGGAAGTGCTCGTGGGTCTTGATGATCATCTTTGGTCGTCCGGTGCTGCCCGACGTCGAGAAGGCGACCGCCGGATGCCGGGGCGGCACGTGCTCCGGCAGCGCGACCCGCTCGGCACGCAGGAGTTCCGCGAACGGTCGCCCCCAACGCCCGCTGACCGTGAACCGGTGCGGCACGGCGGAGTCGGCGACGGCGTCGTCCACCCCCGATCCGACGCCCTCGACGATCGCCGCCACGCACCCCACGTCCGCGAGGTACGCCTCAGCCGTCGGCCCCGGCAGCCCCGGGTCGCACAGCACGGCGGTCAGGCCGGCCCGGATGGTGCCGTAGACCGCCTGGAGCAGCCCCGGTCCCGGCTGGGTCGAGATCAGCACCCGGTCGGCCGGCGCGAGTCCGAGCGCGGACAGCCCTGCCGCGACCCGGTGCACGGCCTCGTCGAACTCGGCGTAGGTCACCCGGGTCTCGGTGCCGTCGGACTCGGCGATGAAGGCGATCCGATCCGGAGTCGCCACCACGTGCTCACGAAACAGCAGTGCCCCGTTTGTCTGCATCGGACCTCCACAACCATGGACGTCAATGTTCGGACAGAAAGTTACACGACCATTCGGCGGCGGTGGGCCGGCCACCCGGCGCGGCGGGCACCCCGGCACCGTCCATGTCGGATTCCAGATACTTGTGATCTTGGATGGAGCGTGAAACCTTCTGTGCCATTACCTGGGACGCGACCTGTCGCAGCCGGCCCGTCCCGGGCGGGTCGACCCGACCGGGCCAGGGCGCGACGCAGCACCGAATTGTGGATACGACCAGGCTCCTGCGACGCCTCGACACCGACGGGACGCCGGACCCGGCGGGCGACCAGCCGAACCCGGGTGCAGCCATCTCCGTACCGCCCGTCCCCATCCGAAACCCTTCACAGAGAGAGTCCCGACACGTGGATACCGCCCCGTGGGTTGACTTCATGGAACGATGGAACGAGGGACGCGTGAGCGCGGCGGAGCTCACCGACTGGCAGACGACGGCGCTGCGGACGGTGCTCGGCCACGTTCACGACAGATCGCCCTTCTACCGACGGCACCTGGCGGGTGCGAACCTCGACATCGAGGAGCTCGCGGACCTGGCGCACCTGCCCTACACGACCAAGGACGACCTCCGCGAGGCCATGCACGACATGCTCAGCGGGCCGGTCGGCGACGCGCAGTTCTACTTCGAGACCACGGGGACGACCGGCCGACCCACCCCGTGCCCCCGGGCGGCGATCGACTTCGACCTCAACGTGCTGCCGCTGGCGCACGCGCTCGACCGCATCGTGCACAAGCACTTCCCGGACGGCGGCGAGCGCCCCATCCTGGCCGTGGTGGCCCCCAACGACGTCCACGCGGCCTGCCTGAGCCTGTCCTTCGCCGCCAAGCAGATCGGCATCGCCAAGCTGGACCTGTTTCCGATCACCCCGACCCTCGGGTTCGCCCGGTTCTTCGAGGTGCTCGTCGAGCTGCGGGTCAACATGATCCTCTGCTCGCCGGGGCTGCTGATGGCGCTGGCCGAGATGAGTTCCTCCTACGGTGTGGAGGTGCCGGACGACCTGGCGGTCAAGGTGCTGCTCACCACCGGCGAGATGTGCTCGGACGGCATGGGCCGGCTACTCGCCCAGACGTGGAACGCCGAGACCTACAACTTCATGTACGGCTCCCAGGAGGCGGGGTGTCCGGCGGTGACCCGCCCGGACGGCACGGTGGTGGCGATCGAGCCCACCTACCTGCTGGAGGTGCTGGACCTGGAGACCGAGCAGACGCTGGGGCTGGAGGGCTACGGCGAACTCTGCCTCACCACCCTGGTGCCCGGCCTCAAGCCCCTCATCCGCTACCGGACCGGCGACCTGGTCTCGATCGTGCCGGACGACTCCGGCCGGCGGACCGTCAAGGTGCTCGGCCGGGTCAAGGACATGACCGAACTCGGTGGCCGCAGGCGCAGCGCCGCCGAGATCGACGACACCATCCTGGCCGATCCCGAGCTCAAGTACGGGTACGAGCTGGAGGTCGACTCGGTCGACGGCCAGGACCGGGTGCAGGTCCGGATCAAGGCCAAGGAGGGCGCCGACCACGACCACCTCAAGACGCTCGTCGCGGACCGGGTCACCGCCGCGTTCGGCGTCCCCACCGAGGTCACCATCCATCCGTTGCTGGATCTGAAGAGCGCCACCGGTGGCTGGGTGAGCTGGAAGACCGCCCGGATCAAGGACCGTCGGGTGCCGCAGTCCGACGACATCGAGTCCCGCTCCGCAGCCGATCTGGCGCGGGCCGTCGAGCGGGCGATCTGAGATGACCGACCATGTGCTGACCGGTGCGACCGGGTTCGTCGGCAGCCACCTGCTGACCGACCTCCTCCTGGACGACACCGCCGGTAACGTGTCCGCGCTGGCCCGGGGGACCTCGCGGCAACCGGCGAGCGACCGGGTCCACGCGGCGTTGGACGAGGCGGGGGGTGACCTTCCGCCGGCCCGCCGCCGGATGACCGTGGTGGAGTCGGAACTGACCGAACCGCGCTGCGGGGTCGCCCCCGACGCCGTCCGGCGCGGTGCCGGGCCGCTGGTCTTCTGGCACCTCGCGGCGTCGTTGCAGTGGCGGCGGGGACAGCGCGAACAGGTGTTCCGCACCAACGTCGAGGGCACCCGGCACGCGTTGGAGCTGGCGACGGAGCTCGGTGCCGACCTGTTCGTCTACGTGTCGACGGCGTTCACCTGCGGCACGCTGCACGGCGAGGTGCCCGAGGCGCTGCACCGGCCGCCCCGGTTCAGCAACGTCTACGAGGAGAGCAAGTGCGCGGCCGAGCACCTGGTGGCCGGCTTCGACGGGCCACGGCGGCTGATCCTGCGTCCCTCGATCATCACCGGCACCTCGCACGACTACCGGCCCAGCGGCAGTTACACGGGCCTCTACGGCTTCCTCAGCGAACTGCGCAAGTTCCGGGAGATGCTCGGCGATTCCGACGAGTCGGTCCGCTTCACCGCCGACCGCAGCACCCGGCTGTCCTTCATTCCGGTGGATCACGTCGTGGCGGACCTGCGGGCGATCGTGGCGGCCGAGATGGCGTCGCCGCGGCAGGACATCTACCACGTCAGCGGGCGTTCCGAGGCCGCTACCGGCGACATCCTCGACTACATGCTGAAACTGCTCGGGTTGGAGGACCGCCTGTTCGTCATCAACGAGAGCTTCGACGACCCCTCCACCCTGGAGCGCTTCTTCGCCAAGCGGATCGACTTCTTCTCCGAGTACCTGCGCAGGGAAAAGCGGTTCGTCCGTACCGCCGCACCGGAGCGCGCCGTTCCGCTCGCGGAACTCGTGAGGTTCATCGATGCCGAGAATGCGCTCTGACCGAACGGGCACCGCCACTCGCGGCGGGCCCGGTCCGGACGGTGTGCCGTCGCCCCGGGGGGCGGGTGCCGGTTCCCCGGCCACGTTGGACCCGGTCGGGAATCCGTCGGGGGGGGGGCGGGCGGGGGGGGGGCCCCCCCCCCCCCCCCCCCCCCCCCCCCCGGGGGGGGGCAAAAATGGGGGCAGTATAATTGTTGG
>NZ_JBFAQU010000018.1:0-62057 GCF_040678915.1 Micromonospora sp. NPDC049257 | reverse complement strand
CGAGCAGCGGTTCACCGAGGTGATCACGTTACCGGTGCCGGCCGCGCCGCCGTCGGACGAGACGGTCGCGGACGGCGACCCCACACCTGCCCGCCCGACATCACGTCATTGGGGGCAATAATTGCAGACATTCATATGCTTGTGATCATGAATGTCTATGTGACACCGTTCGTTGCCGTGACCGGGGGGTACGGCTCGTCGCAAATCCTATTGCCCACCGGTCGAGTCACCATCGGTCCACGGGCGCGATCCGCTGAACCACAGACCGCGCACCTCGGCCCGGCAGTCGCACCAGGATCGCCACACACATCGGGGAAATGGCCATGACCAATGCCGGGTGTCTGTTCATCGTCAGTGCTGGCCCCACGGGACGGATGACCGTCCGAGGATCCCTCGGCGTGACCGCGTCCATCGACGGAGTCTCGCAGGGCGGCGCACGCCCCGGTGGGTCCGATGGCTGAGGTACCGCCCACCGGCACCGACGTCCCCCCGGTGGGCGGCCCCGACGGTGACACCTACGAGGCCGAGTTCGGGTGCGGGCACCACTTCCGCCTGTTCGACCGACCGGGGACCTTCCACGTCAGCCGCGCCGGTATCGCCCTCGGCGACTACCTGGTCCGCAGCCTGCGCGGACGGGACATCACCGGCCGCATCCTGGAGATCGGCACCGGAAGTGGCGCGATCGCGCTGCTGCTACGCCACCTGGGCGCCACCTCGGTCACCGCCACCGACATCTCCGCCTCCGCCGTCGCCACCGCCCGACAGAACGAACTCGCCAATTTCGGTGTCCCGACCATCGACTTCTGGCACAGCGACCTCTTTCCGCCCGCCGTGGACGGGGAGCCGGCCCTGTTCGACCTCATCGTCTTCAACCCGCCCGGCTGGCGCACCCCGTCGGACAATCTCATCGCGGAACTCGACGAGAAGCACCATTCGCTCGGCCTGGAGGCGATGTTCTACGGCGACAGCGTCCTGCTGCGCTTTCTGCAACAACTGCCCGACCACCTGACCGCGAACGGACGCGCCATCATCGGGCTGAACTCGCTGATCGGCATCGCCGACATCTTCACCCGTTCCCGGTCGACGCATCCACCCCAGGACGGCAGCGTCATCCGGTCCCGGCTGCTCGAACGCATCGAGATCCCGCTGCTGTTCTACACCGACGAGTGGTTGCAGGTGAAGAACTCGCTGCTGGCCCAGTTCGAGAAAGGGCGGCAGGAGTACGCCGCCAGCTACGTGACGAAGGGCGACACCATCCACTGGTTCTACGAGATCACCGAGGTCACCGTGCAGGGGCAGCCGACGGCCCCGGTCCTGCCGGGGCGGGAGAACACCCGGCAGCCCGCCGGCCGGGCAGTCCGCGACCTGCCCGGCGGCAACCCGTGCCTGCTCCCGTACGCGGGTGGTCCGGCGCAGTTGGCCCCGGTCGCGCGGCACTCGGGTGAGCCCGAGCCACTGGTCAGCTAGCCATGACCGACCGCACCGGCCCGCACCGACACACGGCGTCGTGGTCGTGGTCGCGGGGCCACCTGCTGTGGGAGCCTGCGGTGGCGGACGTGCCGTGCGGCGGGGGCGACCGGCCGGGCCGGCCCCCACGTGCTGCGGGAACGGCCGGCCCGGGCGGCTCCGGCCGACCGTCGGCCGGCGGCAACCGGCGGCCCGGCGGTTGCCGTCGTCGGGCCCGGCCGCGGCAGCCGACCTCCCGGCAGCGATGACAGTCACCACTGGAGGCCCACATGGACCACGATCAGGTAGCCGGACGGCAGGCGCGGCCGGACGTCGCCGGCGGGGCACCGGTCGGCCGGCAACCCGACCGGGCAGCCGACCCCGGGCCGACCACCGGGCCGACGCCCACGCCGGACGACACGTCGGGGCTGCCCCCCGGCTACCGCCCCTGGCCGGCGCTGTGGGCGATGCTGGCGGGCATCTTCATGATCCTGCTGGACTCCACCATCGTCTCGGTGGCCGCCGACGCCATCTGGGTGGACCTCAAGACCGACCTCAACGCGGTCGTCTGGGTCACCAGCGGCTACCTGCTGGCCTACGTGGTGCCGCTGCTGCTGGCCGGCCAACTCGGTGACATGTTCGGCCCCAAGCGCCCGTACCTGCTCGGTCTGCTGCTGTTCACCGCCGCCTCGGTGTGGTGCGGGCTGTCACCCACCGCGGAGGTGTTGATCGCCGCGCGGGTGGTCCAGGGCCTCGGCGCGGCGCTGATGGCGCCGCAGACGATGGCCGTGATCACCCGCACCTTCCCCCGGCAGCAGCGCGGCACCGCCATGGCGGTGTGGGGTTCGGTGGCGGGGGTGGCGATCCTGGTCGGGCCGTTGGCGGGTGGCCTCCTCGTCGACGGGCTCGGCTGGCAGTGGGTGTTCTTCATCAACCTTCCGCTGGGCGTGGCCGCCTTCGTCGCCGCGACGGTGCTGGTGCCGACGCTGCCGGCCCACCGGCAGCGGGTCGACCACCCGGGCATCGCGTTGAGCGGGGTCGGGCTGTTCCTGGTGGCGTTCGGGCTCCAGCAGGGGCAACGGTACGACTGGGGGCTCGTGCGTGAGGTGGGTCCGGTGCCCATCACGGTGTGGAGCCTGATCGGCACCGGCGTCGCCACCCTGCTGCTGTTCGTGTGGTGGCAGACCCGGGCGGCCCACCCGCTGATGACGCTGGCGCTGTTCCGGGACCGCAACTTCGCCCTGTCCAACGTCGCCGTCGCCTGCATGGGTTTCTCGATCACCGGCATGGCCGTCCCGCTGATGCTGTTCGCGCAGAAGTCGATGGGCCTGAGCCCCACCGGGTCGGCGGCGCTCCTGATCCCCCTGGCCGTCCTCGCCGGGGCGCTGGCGCTGCCGGCGGGCAAGCTGGCCGACCGGGTGCACCCCCGCTACCTGACCGGGTTCGGTTTCGCCACCAACGCCGGCGCCCTCTTCTGGCTGGGTCTGGTGACCGGGGACGACACCCGGGTGGGCACCGTCCTGGCACCGCTCGCCCTGGTCGGTGTCGGCAACGCGTTCATCTGGGGGCCGCTGACGGCGACGGCCAACCGCAACATTCCGCTGCGGCTGGCCGGCGCCGGTTCCGGTGTCTACAACACCACCCGTCAGGTCGGTGCCGTGTTGGGCAGCGCCGCCGTCGGCGTACTCATGCAGCACCAGGTCGAGAGCAGGTTCGGGCAGTCCGGCGGCACGGTGTCGGCGGGGGCCGCCGCCCAGTCCACCGGGCCGCTGCCCGAGGTGCTGCGCGGATCATTCGCCGAGGCGATGGGCACGAGCATCTTCCTGCCGGCCGCCGCGTTGGTGCTCGGCTTCGTGGTGGTGCAGTTCTTCACCCACACCGAGCCGACTCACGATGCGTGAGCGGTGGCGGACCCGAACCACCGGGCCAGTTCGGCACGCAGTTCCTGCTGGTCGTCGCCGACCCACGCCACGTGTCCGTCCGGGCGCAGCAGCAGCGCGGGCACGTCCAGTTCCTCGCTGACGTCGTCGACCCGGTCGACCCGGTCCGCCCAGCCCGCCACCGAGAGCCCGCCGGTCTGATCCAGCAGCAGCCCCCGCCCCTGGTGCATCAGCCCGTAGAGGCGTCCCCGCTTCAGCCCCACGTCGCGCAGCCGCCGGCCGAGCAGGTCGTGGCCCGCACCGAGGTCGTACCGGACCGAGATCGCGGTGATCTTCTCGATCAGGTACCGGTTGACCTCCTCGAAGTCCATCAGCTCCGCCACCAGCTTCCGCACCGCCTGCGGGCCCGCCTCCAGCGCCATCAGCTCGGTCTGCGCGCGGGTGTTGTCCAGCACGTCCGCCGCCACCGGCCGGCGCTCGGCCTGGTACGTGTCCAGCAGCGCGTCGGGTGCCCAGCCGGCGACCTGTGCGGCCAGCTTCCAGCCCAGGTTGAACGCGTCCTGGATACCGAGGTTGAGCCCCTGTCCGCCCAGCGGCGGGTGCACGTGCGCCGCGTCGCCGGCCAGCAGCACCCGGTCGACCCGGTACCGGTCGGCCAGCCGGGTGGCGTCGCCGAAGCGGGACAGCCAGCGGGGCGAGTGCACCCCGAAGTCGGTGCCGGCGGTCGCCTGCAACTGCTGCCGGAAGTCCTCGATGGTCGGGGGGACCGCCCGGTCCTCGCTCACCCCTGCGGCGGGTACGACGACGCGGTACAGCCCCTCGCCGTCCCCGACCGGGCCGACCCCGAACCGCAGCTGCGTCCTGCGTACCCGGGTCATCACCGCGACGACCTCGTCGTGCGGCGCGGTCAGCTCCATCACGCCCAGCAGCGTCTCGTTCCGGGTGGGCTCACCGGGAAAGCCGACACCCAGCAGCTTGCGAACGGTGCTGCGACCGCCGTCGCAGCCGACGAGATAGCGGGTACGCAGGCGGGTGCCGTCGGCCAGCTCGGCGGTCACCGCGTCGGCGTCCTGGCTCAGCCCGACCAGTTCGGTGCCCCGCCGGATCTCGACGCCGACCCCGGTGGCGTGCTCGGTCAGCAGCCGCTCGGTGACCGGCTGCGGGATGCCGAGGATGTATCCGTGCGCGGTGTCCATCCGCGACGGCCACTCCTTGGCGATGCCGGCGAAGTAGCCGCCGACCTGGAACTGTTTGCCGTGGGCGAGGAACCGCTCCAGCAGGCCCCGCTGGTCGAGGACCTCGATGCTGCGTACGTGCATGCCGAGCGAGCGCACCACGCTTGTCGGTTCGGCGTCGCGCTCCAGCACCACCACCCGTACGTCGTGCAGCCGCAGCTCCGTGGCCAGCATCAGGCCGGTCGGTCCGCCGCCCACGACGATGACGTCGATCATGGAATCCCCGTTCGGTTGTTCGCGCCGCCCGCTGCGTCGATACCAGCACATGCTTCGCGAATCACAGATTTCGCCAGGTTCTGGCGTCGAGTGGAGATTCTGCACCAGCACCGGGGTCTTGCCACAAGCCCCAGGGTGCGATATACGTTAGAAGTGGCAGGGAGGCGTCTACTCCCTGCCTTTGCTTTTGCCCGCTCCCGGCCTTCGCCGACCCGACCCGCCGCCGCCTGCTCGACAGCCTTCGCCGGGAAGACGGTCAGACCCTGGGCCAACTCTGTGCCCAGCTGGCCATGACCCGGCAGTCGGTGACGCAGCACATCGGCGTGTTGCAGGAGGCCAACCTGGTCAACGCCGTCCGGCGAGGCCGGGAGAAGTGGCACTATCTCAACCCCGTCCCCATCCACGAATTGCCGCAACGCTGGATCGCCGCCTTCGAGGAACCTCGGCTGCGGGTGCTCGACGGGATCCGCCGGCAGGCAGAGGAGCCGCAGATGAACGTCGCCAGGCCCACGTTCGTTTACGTGACCTACATCCACGCCACCCCGGAACGGGTCTGGGAGGCGTTGACCGATGCGGACCTGACCGGCACCTACTGGGGCCACCGCAACGTCTCCGACTGGCGGCCCGGCTCCCGGTGGGAACACCAACGCACCGACGGCTCGGGCATCGCCGACGGCGGCGGCACGATCCTCGAAGCGACCCCGCCGACCCGGCTGGTGATGACCTTCGGCGACGTCGACGCCGAAGCCGGGCCGGACGCCTCCACGGTCACCTTCCTCATCGAACCGCACCGGGACATCGTCCGACTGACCGTCACGCACGTAAACCTGCCGTCCGACGACGACTTCGAGGCCGTCTCCGCCGGCTGGCCCGCGGTCATGGCCAACCTGAAGTCACTGCTCGAAACCGGCCGCGTGCTGCCCCAGGCGCCCTGGGAGATGCCCGCCGCCCAGCAGAACGGCCACGACGGCACAGAACGGACCGACTCGACGCGCCCCGACGCCGACCCTGCCGCCCGTAACGGATGAACCTGGACAACCCCGGGTACGCGGGCACCGGCAGAGCACCGACTGACCATGTCTGCGCTGGTGGGCCGGAGGTACCACCATGCGAACCACACCGCCACGATCGCCGGTGACCCGCTTCCACTCAGGTTTGCCGACCCAAGGGCGTCAGGCCGATGATCCTCGGGCGGCCACCGTCAGGACACCGCGAGCAATCGGAACTCGCAGCGGACGCCGCTGGCCTTGGCGAGCCGACCATCACCGGTCACGAGTGGGCAGGCCACCAGCTCCGCCGCCGCGACGTAAGCCGCGTCGTACGCCGTGACATTGCCCCGCAACTGCCACATCCGGTCGAGCAGCACAGCGATGGCAACCTCATCGATGACCAACGAGGGCAGGGTGTCGATCGCCTCCTGAGCCCGGGCAAGGCCCAGCTTCCCACCGAGAACCTTGCCTCTGATCACCGACATGACCTCAACCAGAAGATGGCTCGGTGCGGCCCAGTGCGGATCTCCGGTCAGCTCCGCCCGCGCCGCGTCGCCGACCGGCCCGTCGTCGACCAGGGCATCGGCCAGAACCGACGCATCCACGACGATCATGCCGCGCTTCCCCATGGTCCGCGCTGCTCCCGCTGGTCATTCAACTCGGCCGCGCTCTCCCCCGGTAGGGAGCGAGCACCGTCCGATCGGCCGGCGAAGCGATCAAGGGCTGCGGTGTTGCGCAGCCGCCGGGCCTGCGTTTCCACCAGATCCAGCAGGTACGCCTGGAGTGACTGCCCGCGCGCCTTGGCCTGTGCCGCCAGGGCGTCTCGTACTTCTTCCGGCACGTCCCGAATCTGGAGAGCAACCATGCATTCATTATGCATGCATCATCACCCGCTCGCCAGGAAAGGCTCGAAACTTCGATCAACCGGTTCGCATGACGACTGCGACATGGCCAAGAACCGCAGGTCAGAGAAGTCCGTGGGGCGGGCGGGGCTCGAACCCGCGACCGAGGGATTATGAGTCCCCTGCTCTAACCCGCTGAGCTACCGCCCCGATACCGCGCCGGATCGTAACCTGCCCGCCAGACCACCTGCCAGCACCCGAACCGGTAGGACGAGAAGTCACCGCCCGGTACGATGGGCAACGCGAGAATAACAGTCAGCAGTCGATCCGGACGCACCCGAACCGGTGTTGCGCGAGCCTGCGGATCAGCCCGCCGCGCGCAGTTCCGTGAGCACCGCCCCGGCCGTACGCCAGCCGCTGGCCAGAGCACCCTGGATGGACGGACTGTCCCGATGGTCACCGGCCACGAAGATCCCTCCGCCGAGCGCCACCGGCTTACGCAGCCGTCCCTGCGGCGGGGGTGCGGCGGGCAGGGCGTGCGGCACCGACACGGTGGTCAGGTGGTCCCAGTCCGCTGTGGAGCATCCGTAGAGCCGGTCCAGTTCGGCCCGGACCGTCGGCTCGGGCGGGGCGTCGGGGCCGACCACGGAGGTCGCCACGAGGTGCCGCCCGGCCGGGGCGTACGACGGGACGGCCCGGCTGACCACCACCGTGTTGGCGACGAGTTCCCGCCGGTCGCCGTCGACGAGCAGGATCGGTTCGTCGAGCGGCGCCTCGGGGGCGCTGTGGTAGTAGGTGGTGTAGCTGTGGGTGCGTACCCGGGGCAGGGTGGGCAGCAGCGTGGTCGCGGCCGGCGGGTCGGCGGCGACCACGACGGCGCGGCAGGCGATCTCACCGTCCGGGGTGCGGACCCGGCCGGGGGCGACCGAGGTGACCGGGGTGTCGCAGGTGATCAGGTCGGCGGGCAGCGGGGCGGCCACGGCCTGCGGCAGCGCGGCCATCCCCCGGGCGGGCAGGCCGATGCGGCCCCGGACGAAGGACCGCAGGATCATCGCCAGCACGCGGCTGGAGGTTTCCAGTTCCCGGTCGATGAGCACGCCGGACAGGAACGGCCGGATGAGCTCCTCGATGATGGTGTCGGACAGGCCGGCCCGGCGCAGCGCCGCCTCGCTGGTGGTCTCCGGCGCGGTCAGCAGCCGGTGCGCCGGCAGGGTGGCGCAACCGGTGGCGAGGGCGGCGAAGCGCAGCCGGTCGGCCAGCGAACCGATGCCGGCGAGCGCGGTGGCGGGTGCGCCGCCGGGTTCGCGCAGCGGGTGGACCAGCCGGTCGAGCCGGTCGCCGCGGCGAACCAGCACCCCGGAGGTGAACCACCCGAGGTCGAGGGTGCCCAGGTCGAGCAGGGTGCCGAGCCTCGGGTACGCGGTGTTGAGCACCTGGAAGCCCCGGTCGAGCAGGTAGCCGTCGACGGTGTCGGTGGCGACCCGGCCGCCGATCCGGTCGCCGGCCTCCAGCAGCCGCCAGGGCACCCCGGCCCGGTGCAGCCGGCGGGCGACCGCCAGCCCGGCGAGTCCACCGCCGACGATCACCACGTCCGTCTCAGCGGGCACGTTGCACCTCCGTGTCGTTGCGCGCCGACCGGGACAGCCGGCTCGGCCACCACACCTTCGGCCCGATGTCGTACGACAGTGCGGGCACCAGCAGCGAGCGGACCACGATGGTGTCCAGCAGTACCCCTACGGCCACCGCCACACCCAATTCGACCAGTACCACCAACGGGAGTACGGCCAGCGCGGAGAAGGTGGCGGCGAGCACGATGCCGGCGGAGGTGATCACCCCGCCGGTGACGGTCAGCCCGGCCAGCACCCCCGCCCGGGTGCCCCGACGGACCGACTCCTCGCGGACGCGGCTCATCAGGAAGATGTTGTAGTCGATGCCCAGGGCGACCAGGAAGACGAAGGCGAACAGCGGGAACGACGCGTCGACGCCGGGAAAGTCCAGCAGGTAGCGGAAGATCACCGCGCAGAGGCCGAGGGTGGCCAGGAACGACAGCACCACCGTCGCGATCAGCAGCACCGGCGCGACCAGGGCCCGCAGCAGCAGCGCCAGGATGACCGCGATCACCGCCAGGACGACCGGGATGATGACGTTGCGGTCCCGGGTGGACGCGTCGGAGGTGTCCACGTCGATCGCGGTGAACCCACCGACGACGGCGTCGGCGGCCGGCACCCGGTGCACCGCCTCACGCAGGTCGCGGATGGTCCGCTCGGCCGCATCGCTGTCCGGCGGGTCGGTGAGGGTCGCCTCCAGCTGCACCCGCCCGTCGACGACCAGGGGCGGGGCGTCCGGGTCCGGCGGACCGGTCTGGTCACGCCGGGTCACCGGGCGGACGGCGGCCACCCCGGGCACGCCCTGCGCGACCTGGGCGACCTGCCCGGCGCTCTGCTGGCGGGTGAAGATGGTCGCCGGGCTGCCGGTGCCGGCCGGGTAGTGCCGGGCGATCACCTCCTGCCCGGCGACCGAGTCGGTGCGGTCGGTGAACAGCTCCGACTGACCGAGGGTGGTCGCACCGAGCTGGGTGAGGCCGAGGGTGAGCAGGGCCAGCACCACGGCGGTGGTCAGCCAGACCACCCGGGCCCGCCGGGCGACGAAGCCGGCGATCCGGGCCCACAGCCCGTGTTCGGCCTGTGGGTCCGCCCGGTCCACCCTGGGGGTACGCGGCCAGAACGCCCGCCGGCCGCCGAGCACCAGCAGGGCGGGCAGGAACGTCAGCATCACCAGCAGGGTGGCGGCGATACCGATGGCGGCGACCGGGCCGAGCGCCCGGTTGGAGTTCAGGCTGGACAACAGCAGGCAGAGCAGACTGACGATGACGGTCGCGCCGGAGGCGGCGATGGCCGGGGCGGCACCCCGCCAGGCGGCGCGCATGGCGTCCCAGGGGCGCTCGTGCCGGTGCAGCTCCTCCCGGTAACGGGCGATCAGCAGCAATGCGTAGTCGGTGCCGGCGCCGAAGACGAGCACGGTGAGGATGCCCTGGGCCTGCCCGTTCAGCTTGATCACGTCGTTCTTGGCCAGGGAGTAGACGAAGACCGACGCCAACGCGTACGACATCCCTGCCGCCAGCAGCGGAAAGACCCAGAGCACCGGGCTGCGGTAGACGATCAGCAGGATGATCAGCACCACCACCAGGGTGACCAGCAGCAGTGGCCCGTCGATGGCGGAGAAGACCTCGATCAGGTCGGCGAGCAGACCGGCCGGGCCGGCGACGTCCACGGTGAGCCCGTCGCGGTCGCCCCCCGCGATGCTCCGCAGTTCGTCGACCACCTGGCCGATCCGCTCCCCCTCGGAGTCGTCGATCGGCACCACCACCTGCAGGGCCTGCCCGTCCTGGCTGGCGATCGGTGGGGGCAGCGGCCCGACGACCCCGTCGACCTGGGCGAACCGGGCACTGTCGGCGACCGCCCGCCGGGTGTCGGCGGGGGTGATGCCGGTGCTTCGGGCATAGACCACCAGGGCGGGGGTGGTCGGCTCCGCGACGAAACCGGCGGCCAGGTCCTGCGCCCGGGTCGCCTCGGCGTCGGCAGGCAGGAAGGAGGCGTTGTCGTTGGTCGCGACGTCGCCCAACTTTCCCGCGTACGGCCCGGCGATCCCACCGACGACCAGCCACGCCAGCACGACCGCCACGGCGATCAGCGTGGCCGCGCCCCGGCTCCGCCCACCGGCCATCCCCGGTCCACCCCTCAATCGACGCAACAATCGACGCAACAGGAGTCTAGGTCGACAGTTGTCATCCTGCCGTCCGAATACGCCGCCCGGGGCCGAAACCGCCCATCCACCTCGCGTCAGCCCTCACGCCACCTGCCGGCGCCGCCCCGAGTCGTACTCCCGGCCCCCTCACCGCCCCCGACCGGCGCACCCACCCTCCGCACCCGAGGATCGTGGAGACTTCTTGCTGCCCCGGCGACAACAAATCTCCACGGACGGACCCGGCGGCACCGGCGACAGCAGCCGGACACCGAGCGAGGCGAACGGAAGCGGGGCGGGCAGCAGAGCGGGGCGGGTAGCGGCGACGCGGGCAGCAGAGCGGCGCGGGCAGCAGAGCGGCGCGGGCAGCGGTGACGCGGGCAGGGGGGCAGCAGAGCGGTGGGCGAAAACAGCAGAGCGGAAGAGCGGGGCGGGTAGCGGTGGCGCGGGTGTGGCGATGACCGCGCGCGGGTCGCGGCGGCGGGGGCGGGCGCAGGGAAAAGCCCGTCGGCAGGTGCCGACGGGCTCGTGGTGGGGATTGTGCTCCCCCGTTTGGACTCGAACCAAAAACCTGCCGGTTAACAGCCGGCTGCTCTGCCAATTGAGCTACGGGGGACTGCCGTGTCGCAGTGAACCGGATCTCTCCGGCGCTCGGCGACGGCACAAGAGTACAGGACTTCGGGGGGGTTCGGTCCAGGGGGTTGCCGCTTTCGACCGCGTCGCCACGGGGTGGGACGATCAGCTCCAACAATAAGGACAAATCGCCATCCCCACCCAAGCAGGTATGACTGCGGAGCAGGATGGGTAGTTAGCTGTCGACCGAGAAATTGTGGGGCGCGACGATGGTCGTTCCCGACCGGCACCACCGGGCGGGAACGACGGGAGCGTCAGGTACGGAAGGAGCCGCCATGCGCGGAAAGATCATGTTTCTTGGCGGGCTGGCTGCGGGCTTCGTCCTGGGCGCCCGTGCCGGCCGGGAGAAGTACGAGGAGCTGGTGGTGCGGGGCCGCAAGGTGCTCGACCACCCGACCGTCCAGGAGGCGGCCGGGGTCGCGCAGGCCCAGGCCAACCGCCTCTACAGCGAGGGCAAGGACAAGCTCGGCCAGTCCAAGCTCGGCGAGAAGCTGCACACCGGCAACGGTGGCAAGCCGGAGCTGACCCCGGCGGACGACGCCTTCGCGGGCGCCCCCGCCACCGTCGGCGCCAAGTCGGGCGTCAGCCCGACCAGCTCGTCGGTGACCACCCCGAAGCCCAAGGCGCCGGGCACCGGCACCAACGGCAGCACCCTCTGATCGTCCGTACGTCGTTCGGGCCGGTCGCCACGTGGCGACCGGCCCGAAGTACGTCTCAGTCCTTGCCGCTGCTGAACGCCGCGTCGAACGCCGCCGTCGGGGCGTCGAAGGCGAGCCGGCGGACGAACTCCAGCGCCTCCGGCGCACCGACCAGCCGGTCCATCCCGGCGTCCTCCCACTCCACGGAGATCGGCCCGGTGTAGCCGATCGCGTTCAACGCCCGGAAGCAGTCCTCCCAGGGGACGTCACCGTGGCCGGTGGAGACGAAGTCCCAGCCGCGCCGCAGGTCGGCCCAGGGCAGGTGGGAGGCGAGCCGGCCCCGCCGACCGTCCCCGGTGCGTACCTTCGCGTCTTTGCAGTCGACGTGGTAGATCCGGTCGGCGAAGTCGAAGATGAAGTTCACCGGGTCCAGCTCCTGCCACACGAAGTGCGACGGGTCCCAGTTGAGGCCGAACGCGGGCCGGTGGTCGATCGCCTCCAGGGTCCGCTTGGTGGTGTAGTAGTCGTACGCGATCTCGCTGGGGTGCACCTCGTGGGCGAACCGCACCCCCACCTCGTCGAAGACGTCGAGGATCGGGTTCCAACGGTCGGCGAAGTCCTGGTAGCCGCGTTCGATCATGGCCGGCGGCACCGGCGGGAACATCGCCAGGGTGTGCCAGATGGACGATCCGGTGAAGCCGACCACCGTGTCCACCCCGAGCTTCGCCGCCGCGCGGGCGGTGTCCTTGATCTCCTCGGCGGCCCGCTGGCGTACCCCCTCGGGTTCACCGTCGCCCCAGATCCGGGCGGGCAGGATGTCCTGGTGCCGCTCGTCGATCGGGTGGTCGCAGACGGCCTGGCCCACCAGGTGGTTGGAGATCGTGAAGACCTTCAGGTTGTGCTTGGCCAGCGTCTCCCGCTTGCGCTCGACGTACGAGTCGTCGGCGAGCGCCTTGTCGACCTCGAAGTGGTCGCCCCAGCAGGCGATCTCCAGTCCGTCGTAGCCCCATTCGGAGGCGAGCCGACATACCTCCTCGAACGGCAGGTCGGCCCACTGGCCGGTGAAGAGCGTGATCGGTCGCGCCATCGTCTGTCTCTCCCCTGTTGTGGTGGGGATTCCTGGGCGGGACCGGGGCGAGGGTGACCGGGCCGGGCCGGTACGTCGGCGGCCGTGCCGGATCACCGGTGGGTGCACGTGCACCTGGGCCCAACGGGTTGCGCCTCCCGTCGGGTCACCGGCCACCCGCAGGTCGCCGCCCACCACTCTAAGCCCACCCCACCCCCCACGAAACCCCTCTCCCCCACCCACCAGCCCCCGCTCCCCCACCCGCCTCAGCCCGCCCACTCGCCCACTCGCCCACTCGCCCACTCGCCCACTCGCCCACGACGATCAAGAGGTTTGCGTCACGACGGGCGACCCGCGTGACGCAAACCTCTTGATCACCGATGCGAACCCACGGACGGGAGCCGGGGGCGGAGTGGGTGGGTGGGGTTACTGGGGGAGGGTCCACTTCTGGTTGGGGGCGGAGGAACTGCACGTCCAGAGCAGGACCACGGTGTTGTCGGCGGAGTTGTTGCCGGAGACGTCCAGGCACTTGCCCGAGGCGGGGTTACGCAGGGTGCCGTCGGACTGCGACGACCAGACCTGCGGGCTGCCACCGGTGCAGGTCCAGAGCTGGATCTTCGTGCCGTTGGCGGTGCCGCCGCCCGAGACGTCCAGGCACTTGCCCAGCGCCTTGATCGGGCCGTTCGGGGTCACCGTCCAGGTCTGGCGGGCGCTGCCGTTGCAGGTGAAGATCTGGATCTGGGTGCCGTCGGCGGTGGCGCCGTTGCGCACGTCCAGGCACTTGCCGCCCAGGCCCTTGATCGGGCCGGTGCCGTTGGTCGGCGTGGTGCCGCCCAGCTCCTTGATCCGGATGTTGCGGAACGAGGCGTCGTCACCGGTGCCGTGGTTCTGGATGCCGATGTGGCCGGCGAGCGAGCGCACCGGGTTGGTGTTGGTGAAGTCGTTGATCTTCGCTCCGTTGAGGAAGACCTGGAGCCGCTCCCCCTCGACCAGCAGCTCGTAGGTGTTCCACTCCCCCGGCGGGTTCAGCGCCGCGTCCCGGGCTGCCTGGTCGGCGGCCTGGAACGAGTAGACCGAGCCGGTGGTCCGGTCGACGGTGTCGGTGGCGTCGATCTGCACCTCGTAGCCGTTGTCCATCGCCGAGTTCGGGTCGCTCGACGGCGGGAAACCGATCAGGACGCCGGAGTTGTCGTCCCCGTCCACCTTCCAGTCCAGCTTGAGCGAGTAGTTGGTGAACTGCTTCGCGCTGTACCAGAGCATGCCCAGCCCGCCGACGGAGCTGAGGGTGGCGTTGGAGTTGGTGAAGCTGCCCGGCCCGGCCTGCGACCAGCCGTTGGTGGAGCCGTTGTAGAGGGCGGTGTAACCGGTCTCGGGCCGGCAGTCGGCCTTCGTCCGGCCGGCCGCGTACCGGATGCCGCCGAGCAGGTGGGCCCGGAACGCCGGCTCGGAGTACGCCGACTGGTTGTGCCCGGCGCCGGTGTAGAACGACCGGCCGCCGTTGTACGTCTTGCACCACACGTGCGGGTGGTCGGCCCCCATCCCACCCCCCGAGTACGACGACTCGTCGAGGTTGGCCAGCACGTGCGCGGTGGAGCGGGCGTTGGTGCGGAAGTTGTACCACTCGTCGGTGCGCTGCCAGGTCGGGCCGAGGTGGGCGGTGGCCGCGTGCGCGCGGTCCTCCACCCGTACGGTGGCCTGCTGGATGGCCGGGTGGGAGGCGAACCACGCCCCGACCAGGTTGCCGTAGAACGGCCAGTCGTACTCGGTGTCGGCGGCGGAGTGCACGCCCATGTACCCGCCACCGGCGGCGATGTACGACTCGAAGGCGCTCTGCTGGCTGGCGTTGAGCACGTCGCCTGTGGTGTTGAGGAAGATCACCGCCTCGAACCGGGCGAGGTTGGCGCTGGTGAACTGGCCACCGTCCTCGGTGGCGGTGACGGTGAAGTTGTTGGCCGCGCCCAGGTCACGGATGGCCTGGGTGCCGACCGCGATGGAGTCGTGCCGGAAGCCGGCGGTCTTGGAGAAGACCAGCACGTCGTAGGCGACGTCGGCGGCCGACGCGGGGGTGGCCGGGGCGGTGCAGGCGAGGGCGGCGAGGACGGCGGTGGCCGCGCCGAGGATGGGCCGGAAAAGTCTCATGTCGTGCTCCAGTACGCCGGGGGCGCGGGACCGGACACTGCCGGTCCCGCGCCCGTCAGGTCAGGGCAGGGTCCACTTCTGGTTTGCGGCGGCGCTACAGGTCCACAGCAGGACCACGGTGCTGTCGGCCGAGGTGTTGCCGGAGACGTCCAGGCACTTGCCCGAGGCGGGGTTGCGCAGGGTCCCGTCGGTCTGCGCCGACCAGACCTGCGGGCTGCCGCCGGTGCAGGTCCACAGCTGGATCTTGGTGCCGTTGGCGGTGCCGCCGCCGTTGACGTCCAGGCACTTGCCCAGCGCCTTGATCGGGCCGTTCGGGGTGACCGTCCAGGTCTGCCCGGCCCCACCGTTGCAGGTGAAGATCTGCACCTGGGTGCCGTCGGCGGTGGCCGCGTTACGCACGTCCAGGCACTTGCCGCCCAGGCCCTTGATCGGCCCGGTGCCGTTGGTCGGCGGCGGGACGGTGCCGGTGTTGAGGGTGAACGCGTCCAGGTCGTAGAGCAGCCCGGTGCCACCGGCGAAGGTCAGGTAGAGCGTGGTGGTGCCGGTGGGTGCGCCGGACACCGTGCCGGTGACCGTGGTGAAGGTGTCCCAGCCGCCGGTGACCGGCACGGTGGCCTGCCCGAGCACGGTGCCGGTGGCCGAGCCGGCGCGGATCTGGAGGGTGCCGCCGGCACCGGCCGAGGAGACCCGGGCGGTGAACGAGGTGACGTTGCCGATCTGGTACGGGGAGAACCCGATCCAGTCCCCGTTCTCGATGTTGCCGACGGTCTTGCCGCCCTCGGCGGGGGTCTTGTCGAAGGTGGCGACGCCGGACGAGGTCTTGAAGTGCTCGGCCTGCCGGTGCCGGGGCTGGAGGGTGTGCTGGGTGTGCGTGGTGAGCCCACCGGCGTCGGTGTACTCGGCGTCGAAGATCGCGAAGATGTTCGCCGCGTCGTCGTGCTCGCCGTCGACCGGGATGGTGATCGTGCCGGAGCAGCCGTCGACCGAGGAGATCTGGTGACCGTGCTGGTCGTGGCCGAGCACGTAGGTCATCTTGACCTTGGTGCAGTCGACCGTGCCGTCCTCGGGGTCGGTGACGGTGATGCTGAACGGCACCGTGTCACCGAAGGAGAACAGCGAGCCGTCGACCGGGCCGTTGATGGTGACCGTCGGGGCGGTGTTGCCGACGCTGACCGTCACGCTGTTCGTGCCGGTCGCCCCCTGCGGGTCCCGCACGGTGAGCGTCGCGGTGTACGAGCCGTCCGCGGTGTACGTCTTCGTCGGGTTGGCCGCCGTGGAGGTGGTGCCGTCACCGAACGCCCACGAGTAGGTCAACGCCCCGCCCTCGGGGTCGGCGGAACCGGCCGAGGAGAAGTTCACGGTCAGCGGCGCGGGTCCGGAGGTCCGGTCGGCGCTCGCCCGGGCGGCCGGCGCCCGGTTGCCGACGCCGACGTAGTCGAAGCGGTACAGGGCCGAGTTGGCGTCACCGTTGTAGTAGCCGGTGCCGTAGTCGAGCAGGTAGTACGCCCCGTCGGGGCCGAACGCGGAGTCCATCACCTGCTTGCCCACCCAGGGGAAGCTGTCGATGGTGCCGGGCGACCCGTCGGAGTTGACGTGGATCGGCTTGACCCAGCCCCGGCCGAACTCGGTGGCGAAGAACTGCCCGTCGAAGGTCTGCGGGAACTTCGTCGCCGAGGGGTTGTTCGGGTCGTACCGGTAGACCGGGCCGGCCGCCGGGGATTCGGAGCCGCCGCCGAACGCGGCCGGGCTGCCGGCGTCGCCGCCGTACCGGATCCAGGAGGGCTTGGCCGGCGGGAGGGTGGTCAGGCCCGTGTTGCGGAACGAGTTGTTGGTCGGCCCGCCGGTGCAGTTGTACTTGGGGCCGGTGGAGTTGGTGGCGAAGTTCCACTCGTTGTACGTCTCGGACGTGGTGTTGGTGCCGGTGCAGTACGGCCAGCCGTAGTTGCCCGGGCCGGTGACCCGGTTGAACTCGACCTGGCCGGAGGGGCCCCGGTTGGCGTTGGTGCTGCCGGCGTCCGGCCCGTAGTCGCCGACGTAGACGACGCCGGTGGCCTTGTCGACGCTGATCCGGAACGGGTTGCGGAAGCCCATCGCGTAGATCTCGGGGCGGGTCTTCGCGGTGCCCGGGGGGAACAGGTTCCCACTCGGGATCGAGTACGTCCCGTCGGCGTTCATCTTGATCCGCAGGAGCTTGCCCCGCAGGTCGTTGGTGTTGCCGGCACCGCGCTGGGAGTCGTACGCCGGGTTGCGGTTGGTCCGCTCGTCCAGCGGCGAGTAGCCGGCGGAGTCGAAGGGGTTGCTGTCGTCGCCGGTGGACAGGTAGAGGTTCCCGGCGGCGTCGAAGTCCATGTCGCTGCCGACGTGGCAGCAGATGCCCCGGTCGGTCGCCACGTCCAGCACGTCGACCTTGCTGGTCTGGTTGATGGTGAAGTCGCTGTTGAGGGTGAACCGGGAGAGCCGGTTGACGCCCTGCCAGGCGGACCAGTTGCTGCCGGTGGCGGGCGCGTCGCCGCCGGGGGTGGACAGCGGCGGCGCGTAGTAGAGGTAGATGAACCGGTTGGTGGCGAAGTTCGGGTCGACCCCGAGGCTCTGCAACCCCTCCTCGTCGTGGGTGTAGACGGGGATGGTGCCGATCACCCGGGTCACGCCGGCGGAGTCGGTGCGCCGCACGGTGCCGTTGCGGGCGGTGTGCAGCACGGACCGGTCCGGCAGCACGGCCAGCGACATGGGCTCGCCCATCTCGTTGACGCCCCGGGCCAGCTCGACCTGCTGGAAGTCGCTGGCGTTGATGGTGTGCGCGGCGGCCGGGGCGGCCGGGCCGGTGGTGGCGGCGACCGTACCGGCGGTGACGGCCAGCAGCAGTGCTGCTGCGGAGGGTAGCCACCGTCGGGAACGGTGACCGGTGTAGTCCTTTGTGGACATTGGAGGGCTGTCCCTTCCTGACGGATCACGGCCAGGGCGGGACGCGTGCCGCCGCGCCGGATGCCGGGGTGGTGGGGTGGAGTGGTGGGGTGTGGCAGGGCAGGCCGGGCGGCCGGGGGTGCCCCGGTCGGCCGGTCAGAACCCTCGGCCGGGGCGCGAACCGCCGGCGGAAGGTCGCTCGTCGAGGGGTTACCGCGCCGCCGGTTCACCTTGACGAAACATGCCCGTGATGCCACAAACATTAATGGTGACCTATGTCAATGTCCATACCCTCTGCCCACCGGTGTGGGTTTTCATCAGATGAAGCCCGTCCACCGGTCGGGCATCCCCTGTCCCGCGCCGAGCAGCGGCGGGCCGGTCGACCCGTGGGTCACCGAACGGTGACGAGCAGTTCCACCCCGGGTAGCCCCGACCTGCCGCAGCCCGGCGGCACCGGCCGGCAGTCGGGGACGACCCGGCCGTACGGGAATCCACATTCATCTGATGAAAGACCGGGCGGCTGCCGGTCGGAGCACCGCCCACCGCGCCGGACCCACAGCCCGGACCGTCGGAGCGGCCCGGCTCAGTGCTGCCGGTGCACGGCCTGGTCGGCCAGGCCCGCCAGGGCGGCACGGGCCGGCTCCGCCAGCGGCACCTGGGCCAGCGCGACCCGGGCGGCGTCGGCCCGGACCCGGATCAGCCGCTCGATCTTCTCCCGCGCGCCGGTCGCCTCGATGATGGCCCGCAGGTCGGCGGCCCCCGCCGCGTCCAGCTCAGGGTTGCCGAACAACTCCCGCAGCCGGGCGGCCTGCGCCCGGTCGGCGGCGTCGCGGGCCATCGCCATCATCACCGTCGGCTTACCCTCCCGCAGGTCGTCCAGGATCGACTTCCCGGTCACCGCCGGATCACCGAAGACACCCAGCACGTCGTCGCGGAGCTGGAAGGCGTCCCCCAGCGGGTCACCGAAGTCGACGAGCGCGGCGACCAGCTCCGCCGGGGCCCCGGCCAACGCCGCACCGATCTGCAACGGCCGGGTCACCGTGTAGCGGGCCGCCTTCATCCGGATCACGGTGAGCGCGCTGGCCACCGAGCCGTCCCCGACCCCGGAGACCAGATCCAGGTACTCCCCCGCGATCACCTCGGTACGCATCCGGGCGAAGACCCGGTACCCCTGCCAGATCTGCGCGGAGGTCATCCCGCACTCGTGGAACATCTGATCCGACCAGGCCGCGCAGAGGTCCCCGCAGAGCAGGGCGGTGTTGCGGCCGTAGGTCTCCGGGTCGCCCCGCCACGCCGAACGGGTGTGCAGCTCGGCGAAGACCCGGTGCACCGACGGCGCACCCCGACGGTGGTCACTGCCGTCGAGGATGTCGTCGTGGATCAGCGCGAACGCGTGGAACAGCTCCAACGCCGCCGCGGCCACCACGATCGGGCGGTCGTCCGCTCCCCCGGCACCCCGCCAACCCCAGTAGCAGAACAGCGGACGCAGCCGCTTCCCGCCGGCCAGCACGAACCGGTGCAGGGCGGTGAAGATGCCCCGTGGGGCACCGTCCGGCCAGTCCGGGCCCTGCCGGTCGAGAAAGGCCACCAGCTCGGCGTCGAAGCGGGTCCGCAGCTCACTGGCGTCGGTCGGGGCGGCGGTGAGGGTCACCGCCGGTCCCCCGTGCCCGGCGGGCCGGTCGGGGCCGTCGACGCCCCGTCGGCACCCGCTCCCAGCCCGGCGAGGTCCAGCAGCAGCGCCTTGACCTCCGTCGCGGCGAAGGAGTCCCGGGCCAGCGACGGGTCGGAACAGAGCAGCACCGGGCCGTCCGCCGGGTCGGCCGGCAACCGGCCGTGCGAACCCCGGACCGCCCGCGCCCCCGCGTCCAGACCCACCACGCTCATCAGGTAACGCATGCCGAGCTTCTTGCGGGCCAGCGCCACCCCCGCCCGCCGCTTCGCCGCACCCGGCGCGGCCGGGTCGAAGAACAGCTCCGCCGGGTCGTACCCGGGCTTGCGGTGGATCTCCACGTTCCGGGCGAAATCCGGGGCACGGGCGTCGTCGAGCCAGTAGTAGTAGGTGAACCAGGAGTCCGGCTCGGCCACCAGCACCAGTTCACCGGCCCGCTCGTGGTCCAGACCGGCCGCCGCCTTGCCCTCGGCGTCGAGCACCTCGGCCACCCCGGGCAGCCCGGCGCAGAGCTTCGCCACCGCCGCCACGTCCGCCGGGTCCTTCACGTAGACGTGGGCTATCTGGTGGTCGGCGACGGCGAACGCCCGGGACGTCCACGGGTCCAGGTACTCCATGCCGTCCTGGGTGTAGACCCGCAGCAGCCCCTCGGCGCGCAGCAGCCGGTTGACGTCCACCGGGCGGGAGACGTCGGTGATGCCGTACTCCGACAGTGCCACCACCGTCGCGTCGGCGGCCCGTGCGGCGTCCAGCAGCGGCGCGAGCACCGCGTCCAGCTCCGCCGCCGCGGCGGCGGCCCGCGGCGAGGACGGCCCGAAGCGTTGCAGGTCGTAGTCGAGGTGCGGGACGTAGACCAGGGTCAGGTCGGGGGCCTGGTCGGCGAGGATCCGCTCAGCCGCCTGACAGATCCAGCGGGACGAGGGCAGCCCCGCCCCCGGCCCCCAGTAGGTGAACAGCGGGAAGGTGCCCAGCGCGGCGGTGAGCGTGTCGTGCAGCTCCGGCGGGTCGGTCCAGCAGTCCGGTTCCTTGCGCCCGTCGGCGTAGTAGATCGGGCGGGGGGTGACCGTCCAGTCGACGTCCGCGCCCATCGCGTACCACCAGCAGACGTTGGCCACCGTGTAGCCGGGCTCGACCCGGCGGGCCGCCTGCCACACCTTCTCCCCGCCGACCAGCGCGTGGTGCTGCCGCCACAGCAGCACCTCACCGAGGTCACGGAAGTACCAGCCGTTGCCGACGATGCCGTGCCCGGACGGCTGCTCACCGGTCAGCAGGGTGGCCTGCGCCGAGCAGGTGACCGCCGGCAGCACGGTACCCAGTTCGGCGGAGAACCCCTGCTCGGCGACGGCACGCAACCGGGGCATGTGGGCCAGCAGCCGGGGGGTCAGCCCGACCACGTCCAGCACCATCAGCCGGCGGCTCATGCCGACATCCCGCTGCGCCCGGCACGGCGGTGGCACCGCACGGTGCCCGGTCGGTGACGCTCGCTCATCGTCGTACCCCCAGGGTCGTCGGGACGGCTCGCTCGGCCGGGGTGAGGCCGAGGGTGACCAGTTCGTCGCGGGCGAAGGCCAGCTCGGCGGCGATCCCGAGGGCCAGCTCCGCATCGGTGCGGGGACGCCGCGCCGCCGGCAGCACCCCCCACGTGTACGTCTCGACGTCCAGGTGGTCGCAGCCGGCCGTCGGGCCGGCGAGCAGCGCGGCCAGCGCGGTGCGCAGCACCGGCAGGGTGGAGGTCAGCGGCGGCTCGGGCGGGGCGTGCAACGGCACGTGGTAGTGCACCCGCCACGCCCCGGGCAGCCGCGCGGCCAGCGCCTCATCCAGGTCGTCGGCCGCGTACCCCGGGTCGGCCGGGTCGGCGGCGTGGGCGCAGCCGGCGGTGCGGGTCTGGTGCAGGAACCTCGGCTCCACCCAGCGGCCCAGCGCCTCGGCGTCGGCGACCGGGTCGGCCGACTCCAGCGCGGCGGAGACCTGCACCTTGACCACCGGCAGCCCGGCGGAACGCAGCCGGGCCAGCGCTTCGACGGGCTCCTCCCAGGCGCAGGCGAGGTGGGCCAGGTCGAGACAGATCCCGAGGCGTTGCGGGTCGAGGTCGGCCAGCAGCGCGGCGGCCTGCCCGCTGCTCTCCACCACGCACCCCGGTTCCGGTTCGAAACCGACCCGCACCGGGCGGCCGGTGTCGCGTTCCACCTCGGCCAGGCCGGCGGTGAGCGCGTCGAGCCGGCGGCGGGCCGCCCCGGCGTGCGTCGGGTCCCAGGGCTGCCGCCAAGCCAGCGGCAGGGTGGAGATCGATCCCCTGGCGGCGTCGTCGGGGAGCAGGTCGGCCAGCACCCGGGCCAGGTCCAGGGTGTAGCGCAGCCGCTGCCCGGTGGTCCAGTCCGGGTGGTAGACCGCGCCCTTGACCACCGGGGCCTGGAAGGCCGCGTACGGGAAGCCGTTGAGGGTGACCACCTCCAGCCCCCGGTGGGTCAGTTCGGCGCGCAGCCGGCGACGGGCGGCCGGGTCGGCGGCCAGCTCGGCGGCGACGGGGGCGGCCAGCCACAGCCCCAGGCCGAGCAGGTCCGAGCCGAGCGCCTCGCGCACCGGCAGGGCGTACGTGTCGAGTTGGGCGAGGATGCCGGCGGTGTCCTCGGCGGGGTGCACGTTGGTGCAGTAGCCGAGGTGGACGGTGCTGCCGTCGGCGTGCCGCAGCCGCATCAGTCGCCGCCGCGCAGGATGGAGTTGCCCTCGAAGGTGCCGGTGGACGTGGTGTCCAGGTCGGTCAGGTCGAGCCGGCCGGACTGCCCGTAGAACTCCACCGGGTTGCGCCAGAGCACCAGGTCGACGTCGTCGTCGGTGAACCCGGCGGCCAGCATCGCCTCACCGGTGGCCCGGGTCAGCAGCGGGTCGGAGCGGCCCCAGTCGGCGGCCGAGTTGACCAGCATCCGCTCGGTGCCGTACGTGCGCAGCAGCTCCACCATCCGCGGCGGCGACATCTTGGTGTCCGGGTAGATGGAGAAACCGAGCCAGCAGCCGCTGTCGCGGGCCAGCTTCACGGTCACCTCGTTGAGGTGGTCCAGCGCCACCCGGCCCGGCGCGATGCCGCTCTCGGCGACCACCGCGAGGCTGCGTTCGACGCCGCGCGCCTTGTCCCGGTGCGGGGTGTGCACCAGGGCCGGCAGGTCGTGGTCGACGGCCAGGGCGAGCTGGGTGGCGAACGCCTCGTCCTCGGCCGGGGTCATGTCGTCGTAGCCGATCTCGCCGACCGCGACCACGGCGTCCTTCTCCAGGTAGCGGGGCAGCAGGTCGAGCACCGGGCGGCAGCGCGGGTCGTTGGCCTCCTTGGGGTTCAGCGCCACGGTGGCGTGGTGCCGGACGCCGAACTGGCCGGCCCGGAACGGCTCCCAGCCGATCAGCGAGTCGAAGTAGTCGGCGAAGGAGGCGGCGCTGGTGCGCGGCTGCCCCAGCCAGAAGGCCGGCTCGACCACGGCACGGACCCCGGCGGCGGCCATCCGCTCGTAGTCGTCGGTGGTCCGCGACGTCATGTGGATGTGCGGGTCGAAGATGCGCATTCACGCCTCCCTGATAGTGAGCCGGTCGAGCAGTGCGGTGGCGTCGGCGGGGAGCTGCCGACCGGCGGCGTGCCGTTCCGCCGCGAGCGCGGCGAGCATGGTGGCCAGTTCCCCGTCGGCCCGGTCGTCGAGGTCGGCGACGACGGCCAGCGGCACCCCGATGAAGACGCACTTGAGCACCGCCTGCCGCCAGGCGTCCGCCGCCAGGTGCCGGGCGTACGGGCCGAGCGCGGCGGCGACCAGCCGGGTGTCGTTGGTGCGGATCGCGTCGTGCAGCAGCGGCACCCCGGCGTCGCCGATCGGCAGCAGCGGCAGGGCCTTGAGTACGGCCCGCTTCTCGGCGGCGTCGCCGTACCGGTAGACCTCCTCGGCCTGCGCGGCGGCCTGGTCGGCGGGGAGCGCGGCCAGCAGCAGCGCCCGCGCCGCCTCGTCGGCGGTCCAGCCGGGGGCGCCGGGCAGGTCGTGCCGGCCGCACCGCCGGGCGGCGGCGGGAAAGTACCGTCCGACCGCGCCGGGCTCGGCCGCGACGCGGCGCAGTGCGGTCTCCAGCCAGTCGGGATCGGGTGCGCCCTCCAGCGCGGCCCGCAGTCGATCCGGTGTCATCCGTCTCCCCTCCCCAGGTGTGTGCGTCCGGCGGTGGTCAGTCCGCCCCGGTGGTGCCGGCGGGGGCGGGTGCCGCGCCCGCCGCGAGGCCGGCGTCCCGGGCGGCGGTACGCAGGAAGTCCAGCGACCGGGCCGCCACGGTGGGTGCGGCGTGCGAGTGCCGGGGCAACTCCACGGCGACCAGTCCCCGGTAGCCGGCGTCGGCCAGGGCGCGCAGCACCGGCGGGAAGTCGATCTCGCCGGTGCCGAACTCCAGGTGCTCGTGCACCCCCCGGCGCATGTCGTCGATCTGCACGTTGACCAGGTGCCCGGCGACCTGGCGCACACAGTCCGCCACGGTCGACGACTCCAGGCAGCGGCAGTGTCCGATGTCGAGGGTGATGCCGAAGCGGGCCGGCTCGCCGAGGGCCCGGTGCAGCCGACGCCAGCCGGCGATGTCCTCGACCAGCATTCCGGGCTCCGGTTCGAAGCCCAGGGTCACCCCGGCCCGGTCGGCGGCGGCGGTCACCGTCGCGCAGCCGGCGACCAGCCGGTCCCACGCGACCTCGGGGGCGACGTGACCGGGTCGGATGCCGGCCCAGAAGGAGACCGCCTCGGCACCGAGGTCCGCGCCGACGCGGACGGCCCGGTCCAGGAAGTCGATCCGGCCGGCCGGGTCGTCGTGCAGCAGCGTCGGGGCATGCTTGCGCCACGGGTCGAGCAGGTAGCGGGCACCGGTCTCGACCACCACGCCGAGACCGAGCGCGGCCAGCCGGTGCGCCACGGCGTCGACCCGGCGGGCCAGTCCCGGCGCGTACGGGTCGAGGTGGTCGTGGTCGAGGGTGAGCGCGACCCCCTCGTAGCCGAGGTCGGCCAGCACCGTCAGGGCGTCGTCGAGCCGGTGGTTGGCGAAGCCGTTGGTGCCGTAGCCGAACCGCAGCCGGTCCACCTCGCCGGCCGGCGGGCCGGCGGGGTCGGCCGGGCGGTCCGGGGCCGGGCTGCGGCGGGGCGTGCCGGCAGCGGTCGGCGGGACGGCGTCCGGGGCGGTCATGTCGGGGAGAGTTTCCGGGCCAGCCGGCCGCCCAGCGGCGCGGCGAGCGCGACCAGCGCGCCGACCAGCCCGGCACCGGCGCGGGCGGTGAGCGCACCCTGCAACGAGGGCAGCCCGGTGATGCCGGCCCCGACGGCGGCCCGGACCCGGCCGGCGGTGGGGTCGGCGGCCACCCGGGCCTGCGCGCCGCCGTACCGGGCGACGTACCAGCCGGCCAACGCCACCGGCAGCGCGCCGGCGAGTGACCGGCCGACCCCGACGGCACCGGTGCGGACGCCCGGTGCGCTACGACGGCCGGGCGCGTCGGTCGCCGCCGGCGCATCGTCCACGGGGGACGGCCGGCCGGCGGGACGGGGCGGGGTGGTGGCGCGGGGCAGGGTGGTGGCGGCCAGCGCGACCAGGGCGGTGCCGGCGAGGGTACGCCGGGGCAGCGCCGCGTCGGCCCCGGTCACCTCACGACGGGACAGGGCGGTGACCGTCCAGGTGTGCGCGGCGACGGTCAGCGCCGCCGGCAGCGCCCGGACCGGTCGGCCGGACGACGCGCCGAGTAGCACGTCCAGCCCCCGGCAGGCGGCCATCACGGCGGGACCGGCGGCGGTGTTCTTGGCCACCAGGTCGTACCCCCAGATGGTGGCGGCGAGCGGGAGCGCGACGGCGGTGGCCCGCCGGCCGCCCACGGCGGCGGCCAGGCCCAGGCCGGCGGCGGTGAGCCCGATGGCGACCCCGGCGGCGGCGGCCGGGGTGATCCGGCCGCTGGGGATCGGCCGTTCCGGGCGTTCCTCGGCGTCCAACCCCCGGTCGGCCCAGTCGTTGGCGGCCATCCCGGCCCAGTAGAGCAGGACCGACGCGCCGGCCAGCCCGGCGGTACGCGGGCCGAGCACCCCGGCCGCCGCCGCCCCGGCCACCAGGTCCCCCGGTACGGACAGTGCGGCCGGTGCCCGGACCAGCTCGGCCAGGTCGGCCACGCTGGTCACCCGGCACCCCCGGCGTGCAGCTCCCGGGTGAAGTCGACCAGCCGCTGCCACTGCTCGCTCAGCGAGTGGGTGGGTGCGTCGATCGGGTCCTTGAAGAAGAAGGCGAGCTCGGGCAGGGGGCCGACCCGGCCGGCGGCGTGCGCGGCGGCGGTGAGCCGGGCCAGGTCCAGCACCAGCGGGGCGGCCAGCGCGGAGTCGCAACCGTGCCAGGTGAACTCCATCCGCATCCCGGTGCCGAGGAACCCGGCGAAGGTGATCAGGTCCCAGGCGGTCTTGAAGTCACCGAGGTCCTCGACGTAGTCGATCCGGGTGCCGCCCTGCGGCACGTAGCCCAGCGTCTCGCCGAGGACCCGCTGCTTGCTGTCCACCTTGGCGGCGTTGGCGCCCGGCTCGGCCAGGGTCGCCCCGTCGCCGCCACCGAGCAGGTTGACCCCGGACCAGGAGCGCACCGCGAGGTGACGCATCGCGAACATCGGGGCGAGCACCGACTTGACCAGGGTCTCCCCGGTCTTGCCGTCGTGCCCGGCGTACGGCAGGCCACGCTGCGCGGCGAGCGCGGCGAGCGCCGGCAGGCGCAGCCCGGTGGACGGGGTGAAGTCGACGTACGGGCAGCCCGCCTCGACGGCCGCGTACGCGTACAGCGAGCTGGGCGGCAACACCTCGTCGCCGCTGGCGAGGGCGGCCCGCAGGGCGTCCGGGTCGGCGTGGCCGGGGTGCGGTGACGGGGCCGGTTCGGTGGCCGAGACGTTGACCACCACCACCCGGTCGAGCCGGCGCCGGTCGCGGAACGCGGTCAGGTCGGCGGTGACCGCGGCGACCCGGTCGGCCTGACTGCCGCCGGTCGGCGCGGGCCGCAGGTCCTCCTCGACGGCGGCCAGGTCGGCGGCGAGCGCGGCGGCCAGCCGGCCGGGCAGCACCCCGGCGGCGGCGAGCGCCTCGGCCCGTTTGGTCAGCGGCGTGGTGGCCACGTCGTGACCGCCGAAGACCAGGTCGGCGAAGGGGGGCAGGGCGGGTCCCCGCAGGTCGGGTAGTTCGGTGACGCAGCCGGTGGGGGCGGTGAGGCCGGCCCGTAGGGCGAGCCCGCCGACGATGCCGGTGGTCGCGACGGAACCGCGCGCTCCCACCAGCCAGACACCCGTACGCATGGTGCTCCTTCCGGATGGAACGTGCTCGGTTCGGTCGTGCCGGCGGGGCGCGGGGTGGCCCCGCCCGCCCGGTCGTGCGGGATGGCACCGGTGACGGCGTAGACGTCGGCGGCGTCGACGCCGTACCCGGTCCCGCACGGCGTGCGGGCGGGGCTGGCAGGCAGGGCCGGTTCGGCGTCTCGGCCCTGCCTCCCCGCATCCGGCCAACGGCGGCGGCGCGCCCTCGGCCGGACGAATGGGTGGTGATGAACCGGATTCCCCAGGGAACCCGAATCATACTTATCTATATTCCTACTGGCGGCCCTCCGGTGCGACCGGGGAATCCCGGTCCGGCCGCACCGGACGGCCATCGTGCGCGTGTCCCCGGGCCGGGTGGCCCGGGTGCGCGCCCTCCACTGCCGACCCCGGCCCGGCCGCGGGGCGCAACCGCGGCCGGTCCCTCGCCGGTCGACGGCGGAGGTGCCTGGGTCAGACGGCGAGCGCGGCCAGGGCCGGCTCGACGTCGGTCCACCGTGAACCGAGATCCGCCGAGCGGGTCACCGCGTCCAGCACCAGCTGGACCTGCAACGCGTCGGCGAACGACGGGGTCGGGTCGACACCGTTGGCGACCGCCTCGACGAAGTCGCGCATCTCGTGGGTGAAGGAGTGCTCGTAGCCGATGATGTGGCCCGGCGGCCACCACGCCGCCATGTACGGGTGTTCGGCCTCGGTGACCAGGATCCGGGTGAATCCCTGCTCGGTCGCCGGCCGGGAGGCGTCGTAGAACTCCAACTCGTTGAGGCGTTCCAGGTCGAACACCACCGAGCCGAGCGAACCGTTGATCTCCACCCGGAGGGCGTTCTTACGGCCCGTGGCGAACCGCGTCGCCTCGTACGTGGCCAGTGCCCCGTCGTCGAGCCGGGCCACGAAGATCGCGGCGTCGTCGACGGTGACCGTGCCGGTCGCCGTCGCGGTGCCGTCGACCTCGGCGGCCAGTCCGCTCGACGCACCCGGCAGCGGGCGCTCCTTGACGAACGTCTCGGTCACCGCGCTGACCCCGGTGATCCGTTGGCCGGTCACGAACTGGGTCAGGTCGATGATGTGCGCCCCGATGTCACCGAGGGCACCGGAGCCCGCCTTGTCCTTCTGCAGCCTCCAGACCAGGGGGAACTGCGGATCGACGATCCAGTCCTGGAGGTACGTCGCGCGGACGTGCCGGATCGTGCCGAGCCGGCCTTCGGCGACCAGTTGTCGCATCAGCGCGACGGCCGGCACCCGGCGGTAGTTGAACCCGCACATGGACCGGATCCCGGCGGCCCCGGCGGTGGCGGCGGCAGCGGTCATCGCCCGCGCCTCCTCCACCGTGTTGGCCAACGGTTTCTCGCAGATCACGTGCTTGCCGGCGGCGAGCGCGGCAAGGGCGATCTCGGCGTGGCTGTCACCTGGGGTGCAGATGTCGACCACGTCGATGTCGTCCGAGGCGACCAGGGCACGCCAGTCTGTGGTGTGCGTGTCCCAGCCCAGCCGGTCGGCTGCCTCGGCGACCTTCGCGGCGTCCCGGCCGCAGATCTGCGCCATCCGAACCCGGGCAGGCAGTTCGTACACCCGGTTCACGGTGCGCCACGCCTGTGAGTGCGCGGCGCCCATGAACGAGTATCCGATCATGCCGACCCGGAGTTCGCGGTGATGAGTGGACAAGGTGGGTCTCCCCCCGTGTATCAGAACCCGAGCTTGAGGTAGTTGCTCGCGTTCTCCTTGGTGATCGTCTCCGAGGCGAGGACGATCTCCTTGGGCACCTGGAGTTCCACCAGGTCGGACATGCCCTTGCCCTGGCCGATCAGGCGGGCCAGGGAGATGGCCGAGGAGGCCATCGACGGGCTGTAGGTCACGGTCGCCTTGAGCACCGTGTTGTCGGCCTGGATGTCCTCCATGGCCTTCTTCGAGCCGGCGCCGCCGACCATGAAGAACTCCTTGCGGTTGGCCTGGTTGACGGCGGCCAGGACACCGATGCCCTGGTCGTCGTCGTGGTTCCAGATCGCGTCGATCTTGGGCAGCGCCTGGAACAGGCCGGTGGCGGCCTGCTGGCCGGAGTCGGCGGTGAACTCCGCCGGCCGCCGGTTGGCCACCTTGAAGCCGGCCGTGGCGAGGGTGTCGGCGAAACCCTTGGACCGCTGCTGGGTCAGCTCCAGCGAGTCGATGCCGGGGATCTCGCCGATGACCGGGGCGCTGACACCCTTGGCCTTGAGCTGCGCCACGATGTAGTTCGCGGCGGCCACACCCATGCCGTAGTTGTCGCCCATGATCTGGAGCCGGTAGGCCAGCGCGTCCGGGAAGGCACGGTCCAGGTTGACCACCGGGATACCGGCCTTCATCGCCTCCAGGCCGAAGGCGTTGAGCTCCTTGCCGTCGTGCGGCAGCACCACGATGACGTCCGGCTTCTGGGCGACCAGGGTGGACAGCGCGGCCCGCTGGGCAGCCGCGTCCGCACCCGCCTCCACGGTCTTGAAGTCCACGTCGGAGTACGCCCCGGCCTGCGCCTTGGCGTTGTTGGTGATGGCGGCGATCCAGCCGTGGTCGGCGGCGGGGGCGGAGAAGCCGATGGTGACCTTCTTGCCGGGGGCGGCGTTGCCACCACCGGAGTTGTCGGCCGCCTTGGTCTGCGCCGCGGTCGGTGTGGACTCGTTGCTGGTGCAACCGGCGAGGAGCACACCGGCGCCGACCGCCGCACCGCCGAAGAGCAACCGGCGACGGGACAGGTCACGGGGCTGGGTCATGACGACCTCCTGAAATGACGGATGGTGGGGTGAAAAAGGTTGTGCTGATCCCGGCCACCGTCGGTGGCCGCCGGAATTGCGCTGGTGCGAAGGGGTAGGGACGTGCCCGGTCAGGCGGAGGTGGTGGCCTTGTTGCGGCCGAGGAACTGGGTGACGCTGCGGAACTGCACCTGCTGGATCAGGACGGCGCCGACGATGATGCCGCCCTTGACCATGTTCTGCGCCTCGGTGGACAGGCCGTTGATGGCGAAGAGGTTGGTGATGGTGGAGAAGATCAGCACCCCGAGCAGGGAGCCGACGATGGTGCCCCGGCCGCCGCTGAGCAGCGTGCCGCCGATGATGGCCGCGGCGATCGCGTCCAGCTCGTACAGGTTGGCCATGGCCGCCTGGGCGGAGTTGGCCTGCGCGGTCAGCATGATCGCGGCGATGCCGCAGCAGAGCCCGGACAGCGCGTACAGCAGCAGGGTGTGCCGCCGCACGTTGATCCCGGCGAGCCGGGCCGCCTCGGGGTTGCCGCCGACGGCGACCGTACGCCGGCCGAAGGTGGTCCGGTTGAGCAGCACCCAGCCGGCGGCGACCACGGCGGCCAGGATGTAGACCAGCAGCGGGATGCCGAGCAGGTCGGTGCTGGCGATGCCGTTGATGAAGGAGTTGTTCGACACCTGGGTCTGCTTGCCGGAGATCTGTGCGGCCAGGCCCCGGGCGGCGACCATCATGGCCAGCGTGGCGATGAACGCCACCAGCCGGCCGTAGGAGATGAGTATCCCGTTGACCACCCCGACCGCCGTGCCGACCACGATCGCGGTGAAGATCATGCCGCCGGCGCCGTAGCTCTGGGTGGCGAGCGTGGTCGCCCACACCCCGGCGAGGGCGACGATCGCGCCGACCGACAGGTCGATGCCGCCGCCGATGATCACGAAGGTCATCCCGACGGTGACCACCCCGACCACCGAGGCGAGCTTGAGGATGGTCAGCGTGTTGCCCCACACCCAGTCCGGGTCGGAGTAGAGGTCCCAGCGGGTCGCGGCGCCGATCACGACCAGCACCACCAGCACGCCGATCAGGCCGAGGTTACGCTTCGCGCCCTCACCCCCGTCGCCCTGCCAAAAGGACAACCCGCCCGTCCGCGGCTTCTCCTTGAGCGACGCCGTCACCGCCGGGTCGACCGGCGGGGACTGCGCCGGCAGGTCCGCCGGCCGGTCCGGTGTCGCGGTCCCGGTCGACTCACTCATGCCGTCACCTCGTTATGTCCACTGCGCTCGCTCATGCCGGCGCGCCTTCCATCAGAGACCCCGCCATGACGAGGTCGAGCACGGTGTTCTCGTCCAGTTCGCCGGCGGGCGCCTCGCGCACCATCCGGCCCTCGCGCATCACCAGCACCCGGTCGGCCAGACCGAGCACCTCGGGTACCTCGCTGGAGACCAGCAGCACGCCGACCCCCTGGGCGGCCAGGCCACGGATCACCCGGTACAGCTCGGCCCGGGCCCCCACGTCCACCCCCCGGGTCGGCTCGTCGAGCAGCAGCAGCCGGGTGTCGCCGAGCAGCCAGCGCCCAACCACCACCTTCTGCTGGTTGCCGCCGGACAGGGTGCGTACCGCCCGGCGCACGTCGTTGGGCCGGAGCTGGAGTTCGTCGGCGATCCGTTCCGCCTCGGCCCGCTCCCGCCCGGCGTTGGTGAAGCCGAGGCGGGCGTACCGGGAGAAGGTCGCCAGGGTGACGTTGCGGTGGATCGGCTCGCCGAGCAGCAACGCCTGACTCTTCCGCTCCTCCGGGGCCATGCCCATGCCGGCCCGTACCGCCGCGCCGACGCTGCCCGGCCGCAGGGTCCGGCCGCCCATCCGGACGGTGCCGGACTCGGCGCGGCGGGCCCCGTAGATCGTCTCCAGCAGCTCCGAGCGCCCGGAGCCGACCAGGCCGGCGATGCCGACGATCTCACCGGGACGGACGCTGAGCGAGACGTCGGCGAACTCACCGGTGCGGCTCAGCCCCTCGACCCGCAGCAGCTCGTCACCGGCGGTCGGCGCGGTCGGGCGGTCCGGGAAGACGTACTCGATGTTCCGGCCGGTCATCCGGGCGACCAGGTCGCGGGTCGGGGTGTCGCGGGCCGGCAGGTTCGCCGCCGTGGTCCGGCCGTCCTTGAGTACGGTGACCCGGTCGCCGATCTCGCGGATCTCCTCCATCCGGTGCGAGATGTAGATGACCGCGATGCCCTGGGCGGTGAGTTCCCGGATGATCCGGAACAGGTTGTCGACCTCGTCGTGGGCCAGCACCGCGCTCGGCTCGTCCATGATGATCAGTCGGGCCTCGTGGGACAGCGCGCGGGCCATGCTGACCACCTGCTTGCCGGCGGCCGGCAACGCGCGCACCATCCGGCCGGGCGGGATCTCGCCGTGGCCGAGCCGGCTCAGGATCTCCCGGGTACGCCGGGCCATGTGGCCGCGCCGGACGAACCCGGCGACCTTGGGCTCGTGGCCGAGGAAGGCGTTCTCCGCGACCGAGAGGTCCTCGACCAGGTCGAGTTCCTGGTAGATGGTGGCGATGCCGGCGCGCATGGCGGCCTGCGGGTTGGCGAAGTGCACCGGCTCACCGCGCCACTGCACCTGGCCGGAGTCCGGCCGGTGCACCCCGGCGAGCACCTTGATCAGGGTCGACTTGCCGGCGCCGTTCTGCCCGAGCAGGCAGTGCACCTCACCGGCCCGCACCTCCAACTGCACGCCGTCGAGGGCGCGTACCCCGGGGAAGGTCTTGACCACGTCGGTCAGCCGGAGCACCACCTCACCGGCGACGGTGTCGGCGGGCGCCTCGACCAGCGGGCTGTTGTCCCCGGCGGCGGAGGTCGGTGCGTTGCTCATGATGCCTCCCCGAAGGCGACGTCGCTGGCGAGGACGGCCGCGCCGGCCACGCCGGCGCGCGGTCCCAGCTCGGACAGGACGACCGGCAGGTTGCCGGTGGCCAGCGGCAGCGACCGGCGGTAGACCACGCTGCGGATCTCGGCGAGCAGGATGTGCCCGAGGTGGGCCAGCCCGCCGCCGATGACGATCATCGAAGGGTTGGTGAAGCTGACCAGCCCGGCCAGCACCTGCCCGACCCGGCGACCCCCGTCGCGGATCAGCTGGATGCAGGTGACGTCACCCTCGATCGCCGCCTCGGCGACGTCGCGGGCGGAGACGGCACCCCGGGCGGCGAGCCGCTCGGCCAGCGCGGGCGAGGCGCCGGTACGCGCGGCGACGCCGGCCTCCCGGGCCAGGGCCGCTCCGCTGAAGAGCGCCTCCAGGCAACCGGCGTTGCCGCAGGAGCAGGTCGGCCCCCCGGCGTCGACCTGGATGTGCCCGATGTCCCCCGCGCACCCGTCGGTGCCCCGGTAGACGTCGCCGCTGAGGTAGATCCCACACCCTATTCCGGTGCCGATCTTGATGAAGAGGAAGTCGTCGACCGAGTGCGCCACCCCCCCGTGCCGCTCCCCGATCGCCATGATGTTGACGTCGTTGTCGACCACCGCCGGGCAGCCGTGCTCCCGGCTGAGCAGTTCGCGCACCGGGTAGCGGTCCCAGCCGGGCATGATCGGCGGCGACACCGGCAGCCCGTCGCGGAAGCTCACCGGCCCGGGGACCCCGACGCCGACGCCGTTGAGCCGCTCGTACGCCCCGTCCACCCGGGCCTTGTGCAGCAGGTCGTTGACCCGGTGCAGGATGGCCTTCGGACCGGAGCGGATGTCGGCCACCTCGGCGTACGCGGCGACCGGCTCCAGCCGCCCGTTGACCACCTCGACGTCGATCGAGCTGGCGCCCATGTCGACGGCGGCGAACCGGAGGTCGGGGTTCAGCTCGACCAGGGTGGAGCGACGGCCGCCCCGGGAGGCGGCCAGTCCGGCCTCGGCCACCAGGCCCAGCCCGACCAGGCGTTCCAACTCGGCGAGGAGCCGGGGACGGGGCATCTGCAACCGGTCACCCAGCTCGGCCCGGGACGCGGGCCCCTCGTCGCGGAGCAGCCGCAACAGCTGCACATGCAGGGGATCTGCCGCCCGCACGGGACTCACCTCCGTCTCAGGGTTCACATTGACGTCACGCCGATGTGTTGTGGTCGACACAGTAGGAGAGTTCCGAGGCGCATGTCCATACCTTCAGTCGTTCCGCCGGCAACTTTTGTCCGAAAGAACAAAAGCTACTAGTGGATCAAGAAAAGGTTGACAGACTGAGAAACATCCGCAACGACCTGCTACCACCACCGGGTGACCCTCGCACACCGGCCCCGCTCCGCGCGGCCGAAGCACTACCGGATCAGGCCGGCCGTGACAAGTGGCCACCCCGCCACGGAGACGCGGCGGGGTGCGGCAGGCGGGGCGGGGCGGCGTGGGGCAGGCGGGGCGGCGTGGGGTCGCCGGGGCAGGGGCGCGGCAGGTGCGGGGTGGGCGACGCAGGCTGGGCGGCGTGGGGTCGCCGGTGGGTCAGCGGCCGGGGGCGGCGTTGCGCTTCTTACGCAGCTTGCGGTCGTCGCGCAACTCGACGTACGGCTCCTCGTCGGGGTCGTGACCGGCGGAGATGGCCCGGCCCCGTTCCAGCTCGGCGTCGAACTCCGCACCGAGCAGGATCGCGATGTTGCTCAGCCAGAGCCAGACCAGGAAGATGATCACGCCGGCCAGCGCGCCGTAGGTCTTGTTGTAGGACCCGAAGTTGCTCACGTACAGGGCGAACAGGCCGGAGACGAGCAGCCAGAGCAGCACCGCCAGCACGCCGCCCGGGCTGACCCAGCGGAACCCGCCGTGCCGGGCGTTCGGCGACGCCCAGTAGAGGATCGCGAACATCAGGCTGACCAGCACCAGCAGCACCGGCCACTTGGCGATGTTCCACACCGTCAGCGCCGTGGAGCCGAGCCCGATGGCGTTGCCGACCTGCTCGGCGAGGCCGCCGGTGAAGACCACGATCACCGCGGCGGCGAGCAGCAGCACCCCGACCAGGGCGGTCACCCCGAGCCGGATGGGCAGGGTCTTCCACACCGGCCGCCCCTCCGGCACGTCGTAGATGCTGTTCGAGGCGCGCATGAACGCGCCCACGTAACCGGAGGCCGACCAGAAGGCGGCGACCAGACCGATGATCGCGGCGACGCTGGCCAGCCCACCGGACTGGCCGGCCTGGTCGATCGCGGTCTCGATGATGGTCCGGATGTTCTCCTCCGGCACCACCTGGCCGACCGTGTCCCGGACCCCGCTGGTGGCCCGCTCGCCGAGCAGACCGAGGATCGAGATCAGCACCAGCATCCCGGGGAAGATCGACAGCACCCCGTAGTAGGTCAACGCGGCGGCCCAGTCGGTCAGGCTGTCCTCCTGGAACTCCCGCCCGGTGCGCTTGAGCGCCGCCTTCCAGTCCGCCCGATGCAGGTCCGTGGGGCTGTCCGGGCCGTCGTCGGGACCGACCGGTCGGGTACGCGCGTCGGCCTCCCGCCGGTCACCGGGCAGCCGATCGCCCGACGGCCGGTCGTCGGACCGGTCCCGGCCGCGCCGCGCAGCGGTCACGGTGGCCGCGTCGTCGCGGTCGGCGTGGGTCTCGTCGGAGGCCATCGCCCCTCCTCGGGGATCTGCGGATGTCGCCCTCCGACATGCCCCACCGACCCCGCCGACTAAACCGGCAGCACAGACCCGTCACCTGCCGGCAGACGACGACCAATCCCAGACAGGGGCCCCTCGACCAGCCGCTCCGGCCAGGGTTCCCGATCATGGGATCGAACCCCGCCGCGTTGATCTGTGCGCACCCTGGTTCGACATCGCAAGTTTGCTATAGTTGGCAAGTGTCCTGGCCAGTCTTCTACCACCCTGAGGCCGGAACCGAGCTTCACGCCCTCCCCACCACCGAACAAGCAGCAATCGGTCACGCGGTCGAGAAGTTGGAAAGCCAGGGCGTGAGCCTCGGCTACCCCCACTCAAGCTCCATCAAGACTGCGAACGGCCTACGGGAACTGCGCCCACGTGGTGGACACAGCCGGTGGCGAGCCATCTACGGGCAGGCCGGCGCCGCGTTCATCGTCGGAGCAATCGGCCCTGAAGCCAGCGTCAACCAGCGAAGATTCAACCGAGCAGTGACAGCCGCAGAACAGAGGATCAAAGACATAGAGGACGCGTGATGAAGCTCTCCGACCTGAAAACCTCGCAGCAAGTCATCGACGAACGCCGCAAGGATCCGGCGTTCCGCGCCGAGTGGGACCGGACAGCATTCGCCCGCGACGTGGCTCTCCGCATCGTGAAGTACCGCGAAGACAACGGTCTCACGCAGACTGCCCTGGCGCGCATGGTGGGCATGACCCAGTCCGTCATTGCCCGCTTGGAGTCCGGCGACCAACCACCCTCCATCGCCACCCTGGCAAAGCTCTCCAAGGGAACCGACATGAGCTTCGACGTCAGGATCACCCATGGTGAGGTCGAGTTCATAGCCGCATAGAGTCTCGACCCCGGGGCGAGACTCTGTGTCGACCTTCCCTGCGTGGCAAGCGACACATCGACGTTTCGATCAAATCCACGAGGCGCCGCTACGGAGCACTGCGCCACGGATCGCCGCCGTTAAGGTCGGCCGCCCACCTGCGCCACGAAGGCACACCAGGCGCGCGGTCCGAAGGCCAGCACCGGCCCGTCCGGGTCCTTGGAATCACGTACGGCCACCACGCCGGCCAGGTTGTCGGCCACCTCGACGCAGTTGCCTCCCTGACCGTTGCTGCGGCTGCTCTTGCGCCACCGGGCGTCGCTCAGATCCATGTCTCCGCCACTTCTGCTATCAGTTCCAAGGACTGCTGCTGCGACAGTGCCTCACCACGGATCGATTCCCAGACCTCGACCATCTGCCGAAGATAATCGGAGCGGTCGACCACCTGCCCATGGAGCTGACCCTCCTGGTAGACGACATCCTCCCCGTGCGGCGAGGTGGCGATCACGAAGGGGCCATTGATCCCAGGGTACGCGCCGGCCGAAAACGGCACGACCTGCATTCGGACCCGAGGCAACGTGGATCCCGATTTCACCAGATGACGCAACTGCTCGCGCATCACCTCCGGTCCGCCGATCTGGCGACGCAGCACGCACTCATCGATGACGGCGGTGAGCAGTGGCGGCCGGTCCCGGGTGAGTATCACTTGGCGATCGAGGCGGGTCGTCACCTGCTGTTCGATCTCGTCGGTCGCGAACAGCCCACCTCCGGACAGCAGTGCATGAGCATAAGCCTCGGTCTGCAACAGGCCCGGCACGCAAAGCGGTTCGAACGTGCGCAGCGCCGTGGCTTCCTGCTCGATGCCAGCCCAGTCCCGAAACCAGGGCACCACGGTTTCCCGGCTGATCCGGCGTTGGATGCGTTCGAAGCGGCCGTCGGTGGTGAACACCGTGTCGCAGCGGCGCGCGAAGTCCAGGCTCGGCCGACGCTCGCAGGTCTCCACCTTGGCCACCAGCGCGCCCGAATAGCTCAGCGCCTCGGCCAGCGCCGCCTGGGACATGCCGTTGGCGGCCCGCACGAGCCGCAACTCCTCCGCGAAGTGGTCCAGCATGGACGAACGTTCCACCAGACAGCCTCCGTACATCCTCGTACCGTTCCGGGTCGACCGGTCCACGCCTGGGCCGTCGGCAGGTCGAACCTCCCACCGTAGTCGGATCATCAACAGAATGTCACTCAGCGGGACCGCTCCCGGGATCGGACGGTGGGCGGAACCAGGCCGGGAGCGTCCGTCGGTGTCGTCGGCGGGCGCTCCCCTCCACCAGTGACGGAGGCTCGACCATGCGCCAGACCAGCCGGCCCCGCTGCGGATTCCCGCGTCACCCCCACCCCCGCAGCGGTCGGCCAGGGGTGCGCTGATGCCCCGGTACCGCCCACATGTCGCGGCCCGTCCCTCCTGGCGTTGCCGGGTGTGCGGGGCGGCCTGGCCGTGCTCGCCGGCCCGGTTGGCGCTGCTCGGCGAGTACCGCGAGGATCGCACCGCCCTGCTGTTCTACCTGGGCACCCTGTTGGGCGAGGCGATGAGCGATCTCGCCACCCTGCACGACGGTGTCGCCCCACCCGACCTGACCGCACGCTTCGTGACCTGGGCAAGAGCCCGCTGACCCGGTCGGTATCGGTCCGCCTGGGTCGGCCTCGGTCGGTATCGGTCAGCCTCGGTCGGTATCGGTCAGCCTCGGTCGGTATCGGTCAGCCTCGGTCGGCCTGGCCGGTCACCACGATCTCGCCACGCCGGGCTCGAACCGCACCGCCAACCCCGGCCCCCGCGACCATGATCGACTCAACGGGGCCGAGATGGCGGCATCCGTCTCGCGGCGACCACGCGACATGGCCGGAGTTGCGAGACGTACCCGCCGAGAGTCAGAGGTCGGCCGGGGCGGTGGCGGCGCGGGCGGCGGCGACCAGTTGGTCGGTCTCGGCGCGTACCCCGTCGGCGTCGACCGGGGTGCCGGGGTCGTAGCGGACCGTCCAGGTCAGACCGTCCGCCCCGGCCACCCGCCGGGCCGCGATCCGGCCCGAGCCGCCGGGCACCGGGTGCTGCTGGGTGTACGCCACCGAGCGGGTCACCCGCGCCCGCACCTGGTGCGGCAGGTCCCCCGGATCGAGCAGCAGGTACGTCTCGACGGGACCGTCGGCGACCACCAGGTAACCGTCCCGCTCGTCGATCGTCTCCGCCACCGTGACGGTCAGCTCCCGCCCGGACCAGACGGCCTTGAGGATGTCGTGCCAGCCCAGCCGCTCCGCCCGACCGGGCAGCCAGAGCCCGAGGTTGGTCGCCACCAGCACCCCGCCGCCACCAGAACCGGTACCGGCCGACGCACCGCCAACAGCCGACGCACCGCCAACGACCGACGCACCGCCAACGACCGACGGGCCGGTGCCAGCCGACGCACCGCCAACGACCGACGCACCGCCAACGACCGACGGGCCGGTGCCAGCCGACGGGCCGGCGACAGCCGACGAGCCGGTGGCGACGGAAGACGTACCGTCAGCGGCAGGCACATCGTCGGCGGGCGGCGGGCCGGTGACAGCCGACGGGCCGGCAGTGACAGGCGCACCGTCAGCGGCAGGCACATCGTCGGTGGGCGGTGCGTCGTTGCTGCCGCCGTTGCCAGGGGCGGCCCAGGCCAGCACCCGCTCCCCGGCGGTCAGGGCGGGGCGGGCGGCGGCGGGCAGCTTGGGCTTGCGGCCGAACAGTCCCATCAGAGTCCTCCCGCGGCCTGCTCGCGCAAGGCCCGCGCATGCTGTTCCAGCGAGAGCAGTTCCCCGAAGAGGGCGAAATACTCGTCCTTCTGGTTGACCGGGTTGATCCGCTGGATCTTGGACTTCAGGTCGCGGATCCGGGCGGTCACCGAGCCCCACTGCAACTGGGCGAGGGTGCTGGAGACGTACCTCGGGTCGGGTTCGCCGTCGAGCCGCAGCGGCTCCACCGCCAGCTCACCGACGAGCGCCTGGGCGGCCAGGTCCTCGCAGGCGTCACGCACGGCACCGATCCACACCGCGCCGCCGGCCGCCACCGCCACCCCGCCGGCCGCCGCGATCGCCGTACGGACCGCGACGTGCACCGGGTGCCGGTACTCGGCGGCCTCGACGGCGTCGAACATCGGGCCGGCGAGGACCGGCTCCTGGAGGGCGAGTTTCAACGCCTCCCGCTCGACCATCGACTCCGGGCTGTCCACGGCGGGCGCGGCCGGACGGGTCCGACCCCGGGGCGGGGCGGTGGCCTCCCGTTCGCCGGGGGAGTTGGCGGCGGCCAGCACCGCCCGCTGCACCGGCTCGATCTCCATGCCGAGGTCACCGGCGAGCTTGCGGACGTACTCGGGACGCTTCTCCCGGTCCTTGATCTTGGCAACCAGGGGCGCGGCCCGGCGCATCGCCTCGACCCGGCCGTCCACCGTGTCCAGGTCGTAGCGGTTGATCACGTGGCGGAGGGCGAAGTCGACGAGCGGCTCGCGGCGGGCCACCAGGTCACGGATCGCCAGGTCGCCCTTTGCCAACCGCAGGTCGCACGGGTCCATGTTGTCGGGGCTGACCGCGATGAAGGTACGCCCGACGAAGCGCTGGTCGTCCTCGAAGGCACGCAGCGCGGCCTTCTGCCCGGCGGCGTCCCCGTCGAAGGTGAAGATCACCTCACCGGCCACCGCGTCGGTGTCGAGCAGCAGCCGACGCAGTACGCCGATGTGGTCGGCGCCGAAGGCGGTGCCGCAGGTCGCCACGGCGGTCGGGACCCCGGCCAGGTGGCAGGCCATCACGTCGGTGTAACCCTCGACGACGACCACCCGGCCCTGCTTGGCGATCTCCCGTTTGGCCTGGTCGATGCCGTAGAGCACGTGCGACTTCTTATAGATCGGCGTCTCGGGGGTGTTGAGGTATTTCGGGCCGTCGTCGTCGTCGAAGAGTTTCCGCGCCCCGAAGCCGATCACGTCACCGGCGATGTCGCGGATCGGCCACATCAGCCGGCGACGGAACCGGTCGATCAGGGTGCCCGAGCGCGACGGCCGGGACAACCCACCGGTGACCAGCTCGTCATGGGTGAACCCCTGCTGACGCAGGTGCTTGGTGAGCAGGTCCCAGGCGTCCGGGGCGAAGCCGCACCCGTACCGCTGCGCGGCGGCCCGGTCGAAACCGCGCCGGGCCAGGAACTCCCGGGCCGGGCGGGCGCCGGCCGTGGTGAGCTGCGCCTGATAGAACTCCACGGCGGCGGCGTGCGCGGCCACCAGCCGCTGCTTCTGCCCCTGCTGCGGACGGGCCCGGGGCGCGGCCTGGTCACCCTCGACGTAGCGCAGCTGGATGCCGACCCGGTCGGCGAGCCGCTCGACGGACTCGACGAAGGTGAGATGCTCCGCGTCCATCAGGAACTTGATCGCGTCGCCACCGACGCCGCAACCGAAGCAGTAGAAGACGTTACGGGCCGGTGAGACGTTGAACGACGGGCTCTTCTCGTCGTGGAACGGACAGAGGCCCTTGAGGTTGCCACCACCTGCCGACTTCAGGGTCACCGTGTCCGAGATCACCTCGGCGATGGAGGCACGCTCGCGGACCAATGCGATGTCCTCGTCCCTGATCCGCCCAGCCATGCGGTGCCACCCCCTCGGCCCTCCATCCTGCCCTGCCGGACCGACGATCCGTCGGGCGGGGGACGGGCGGCTGGCGAACGCCCGGCTCAGCGGGGAGGACGGTGCAGCCAGTGGGTGACCGGGGGCGGGTTCTCCTCGTCGTACGACCGGGCGGCCCGCACGGCGGCGGACAGGCCGGACCGGCGTCCCCGGTCCGGGTGCGGGTTGACCGCCGGGTCCCGGACCATGTCACGCAGCAGCGCCACGGCGAGCCCGAGCATCACCACCACGAACGGCAGCGCCACCATGATGGTCGCCTGTTGCAGGGCGGCCAGGCCCCCGGCGAGCAGCAGCGCGGCGGCGACCGCCCCGATCAGCACCCCCAGAGCACCACGAGTACGCGGTGCGGGCGCAGTGCGCCCCCGAGGTGTGCTCAGGCCCCGTGGGCGGTACTCATCAGGACCCCGTGGGCGGTACTCAGGCCCCGTGGGCGATGCTCAGGCCCCGTGGGCGGTGCTCAGGCCCCGTGGGCGGTGCTCAGGCCCCGTGGGCGGTGCTCAGGCCCCGTGGGCGGTGCTCAGGTCAGGACTTCGGCCTCCTCGGCCTCCACCTGGCGGTTCCAGTCGGGCTTGGTGGAGCGCCAGCCCTCGTCGTCCATGCCCTGCCGCCAGTAGCCGGAGATGGACAGGTCGGCCCGGGGCACGTTCCGCTCGACCCGCAGCAGCCGGCGCAGCTCCTTGACGAAGGTGGCCTCGCCGTGCACGAAGGCGTGCACCCGGCCGGGCGGGAACTCCAGCTCCCGAACCGCCGCGACCAGGGCCTCGCCGACCGGTCGGCCAGCCCGGTGCAGCCAGGTCAACGCCACCGCGCCGGGGCTGGGCAACGACTGCTCGTCGGCCGGGTCGGCGATCTCGACCAGGACGACCGCCGGGGCACCCTCGGGCAGCCGCTCCAACGCGGCGCCGATCGCCGGCAGGGCACTCTCGTCACCCACCAGCAGGTGCCAGTCCGCCGTCGGGTCCGGCGCGTACGCCCCGCCGGGGCCGGTGAACAGCACCTCGTCGCCGGGACGCAGCCGGGCCGCCCACGGGCCGGCCAACCCCTCGTCGCCGTGGTGCACCACGTCGATGGTCAACTCGCCGGCCGCCGCGTCCCAGGCCCGCACGGTGTACGCGCGCAGCCGGGGCCATTGCTCCCGGGGCAGCTCCTGCTTGATCGCCGTCAGGTCCAGCGGCCTCGGCAGGTCCACCCCCTCGGGCGGAAAGACCAGTTTGACGTAGTGGTCGGTGAACTCCCCCACCGGCAGCCCGGTCAACTCCTCCCCACCGAGAACGAGTCGGACCAGGTGCGGGGTGGGCCGCCCGACCCGCACCACCCGCGCCGCAGTAACCATCTTGGAGCGCTCCGCCATAAAACTAAGGCTACCCTAACTCCCCCACCCCTCTCCCCCCACCCCCACCCCTCTCCCCCGCCCACCTCCGCTCCCCGCCCACCCCACCCCTCCACCCCGCCCCTCCCCGGTGATCAAGAGGTTTGCGTCACCCTCTCCGGTGATCAAGAGGTTTGCGTCAATCCAGCGATCAACTTTGACGTAAACCTCTTGATCAACTGACGCAAAGCTCTTGATCACCGGATCGAGGGGCGGAGGGCGGGGGTGGGGGGCGGGTTTCAGGTGAGGTGGGTGTGCCAGGTCAGGGCGGCGGGGTCGGTGAGGGAGGCGACCTGGTCGATGATGACGCGTAGGCGGGCCGGGTCGTCTCCGGCCTGCCGCCAGAGGGGGGCGAAGACCGGGTCGAGGGCGTCCGGGGCGCGGTCGACGAGCACGGTGACCAGTTCGGTGAGGACGTCCCGCTGACGGTCGTAGCGGGTGCGGGCGTCCGGGCGGCACATCACGTACCGCCAGGCGATGCCCTTGAGCAGGGCACACTGCGCCCTGATCCGGCGCGGCACGACCAGGTCGGCGGCGTAGCGGTGGTGCGGGCCGGGGCCGAAGCGGTCCCGGGTCGCCCCGACCACGGTCGCCACGAACCGGCCGGTGAGCACGCTGGTGGTGGCCTTGAGGGCGACCTGCGCCCGGTGGCTGCCGTCGTACCCGGCCAACGGGGTGAGCACCGGGTCGGCGAGCAACTCGACAAGCACCCCGCCGAGGTCGTCCGGGGACTCCCCGGAGTAGACGGCGGCCACGTCGACGCAGAGCGCGGCGCGTTCGTCCGGGTCGTCGAGGAGTGGACGCAGCGAGACGTAGCCGCCGTGGATGCCGTCCTCGACGTCGTGCACCGAGTACGCCACGTCGTCGGCCCAGTCCATCACCTGCGCCTCCAGGCACCGGCGGGCCCCAGCGAACGGGTCGACGGCAGGCCGGCCACGCCGATCGGCACCAGACCCCACAGCAAGCGGGTCGGCAGCAGCCGGGCCGACGGCCAGCGGGTCGGCAGCAGCCGGGTCGACGGCAGACGTGGCGGGGGTGCCGGCGCGTAGCCAGTCGAAGACCGGGCGGTCGTCGCCGTACGCGCCGAACTTGCGCAGCCCGGGGCGGCGGGGCCACGGGTACTTGCTGACCGCGTCGAGCGCGGCCCGGGTGAGGTTGAGCCCGGCGGGGCTGCCGTCCGGGGCGAGCACCTTGGCCTCCAGCCGGGTGAGCACCCGCAGCGTCTGCGCGTTGCCCTCGAAGCCGCCGCAGGACGCGGCGAGCCCGTCCAGGGTGTCCTCGCCGTTGTGCCCGAAGGGCGGGTGCCCGAGGTCGTGGGCCAGCCCGGCGGTGTCCACCAGATCCGGGTCGCAGCCGAGGCGGGCACCCATCTCCCGGGCGATCTGGGCCACCTCCAGCGAATGGGTCAGCCGGGTACGCAGGAAGTCGTCGGTCCCGGCGACGTGCACCTGGGTCTTCGCGGCGAGCCGACGGAACGCCGCCGAGTGCAGCACCCGGGCCCGGTCCCGCTCGTACGGGGACCGGCCGTGGCCGGTGTCCTTGGGCGTCTCCTCGACCCACCGTTGCGCGTCGGCCGGGTGCCCGTCGACTGTGGGCATCTCAGCCCCGCCGGGGCTCGTCGTCGCCGGACAGGGCCGGCCCGGACACGCCGGACAGGGCCGGCCCGAACGCAACCGGCCCGAACGCGCCGGACGCGACCGGCCCGAACACGCAGGTCCCGGGTCGGCCGGCATCGACGGTGGCGCTCACCCAGCCGCTGCTCATCCGGTCACCCCTTCACGGTCGTACCCCATGGTCGCGGGAGCCCAGGTTACGCCGCACCGCGCCGGGGGCGCGCGCACCGGGAACCCCGCGACCCGGCCGGGCACCGACGCCGCGCGACGCCCACCGGCGGCGGGCCGGTGGGCGTCGCGGGCGGTCAGCGGCTGTCGGAGCCGGTCGTCTCGATGGCGGCCCGGCCGGCCTCCAGCCGGGCGACCGGCACCCGGAACGGCGAGCAGGAGACGTAGTCCAGCCCCACCTCGTGGAAGAAGTGCACCGAGTCGGGGTCGCCGCCGTGTTCGCCGCAGACGCCGAGCTTCAGCCCGGGGCGGGCGGCCCGGCCCTCCTCGGCGGCGATCCGGATGAGCCGGCCGACCCCGTCGCGGTCGATCGACTCGAACGGGGAGATGCCGAAGATGCCCAGTTCCAGGTAGCGCCAGAAGAATGCGCCTTCGACGTCGTCGCGGGAGAAGCCCCAGCCCATCTGGGTGAGGTCGTTGGTGCCGAAGGAGAAGAACTGGGCCGCCTCGGCGATCTGGCCGGCGGTCAACGCCGCCCGGGGTACCTCGATCATGGTGCCGATCAGCACCTCGACCCCGCTGTCCCCGACCACCTCGGCGATGATCTTCTCGGCTTCGGCGCGTACCGTCTCGAGCTCCTGGACGGCGCCGACCAGCGGGACCATGATCTCCGGGCAGGCCGCGCCGCCGTCGCGGGTGACCGCGACGGCCGCCTCGGCGATCGCGCGGACCTGCATCGCGAACAGGCCGGGGATGACCAGGCCGAGGCGCACGCCGCGCAGGCCGAGCATCGGGTTCTCCTCGTGCATCCGCCGGACGGCGGCGAGCAGCGCCTCCTCCTTGGCGACGTCCTCGCCGCGTTCCTGGGCGACGGCGACGTTGACCGCGAGCTGTTCCAGCGGGGGCAGGAACTCGTGCAGCGGCGGGTCGATCAGCCGGACGGTGACGGGGAGCCCGGCCATCTCGCGGAAGATCTCCACGAAGTCCTGGCGCTGCAGGGGCAGCAGAGCGGCGAGGGCGTCGGTGCGGTCGGTGTCGGTGGCGGCGAGGATCAGGCGTTCGACCAGTTCCCGCCGGTCGCCGAGGAACATGTGCTCGGTGCGGCACAGGCCGATGCCCTCGGCACCGAACCGCCGGGCGCGGGCCGCGTCCGCCCCGGTGTCGGCGTTCGTCCGCACCGCCAGCCGCCGCCGTGCGTCGGCGTGCGTCATGATCCGGTGTACGGCCCGGACCAGCGCGTTGTCGACGTGCGCCGGGTCGAGGCTGCCCTCGAAGTACTGGACCACCTCGGACGGCACGACCGGCACCTCGCCCAGGTAGACCTTGCCGGTGGTGCCGTCGATGGAGACGACGTCACCCTCGGAGACGGTGCGCCCGCCGACGGTGAACCGCTTCGCCGGCACGTTGACCTCGATCTCGTCGGCCCCGGAGACGCAGGTCTTGCCCATCCCCCGGGCCACCACGGCGGCGTGGCTGGTCTTGCCGCCGCGCGAGGTGAGGATGCCCTGGGCGGCGATCATGCCGTTGAGGTCGTCGGGGTTGGTCTCCCGGCGGACCAGGATCACCGCCTTGCCCTCGGCGGCCAGCTCGACGGCGCGGGCGGAGGTGAAGACCACCGCGCCGGACGCGGCACCCGGGGAGGCCCCGATGCCCCGGGCGACCGGCGGGACGTCGTGGTCGAGCTGGAAGCGGGGGAACATCAGCTGGGCGAGCTGCGCGCCGTTGACCCGGTGCAGCGCCTCGTCGAGGTCGATCAGGCCCTCGTCGACGAGTTGCCCGGCGATGACGAACGCGGCGGCGGCGGTGCGCTTGCCCACCCGGGTCTGGAGCATCCAGAGCTTGCCCCGCTCGATGGTGAACTCGATGTCGCAGAGATCCTGGTAGTGCCCTTCCAGCCGGGCCATGATGTCGAGCAGCTGGTCGTAGGAGGTCTTGTCGAGCCGTTCCAGTTCCTGCAACGGCACGGTGTTGCGGATGCCCGCGACGACGTCCTCACCCTGGGCGTTGGCCAGGTAGTCGCCGTAGATGCCCTGCGCGCCGCTGCCCGGGTCGCGGGTGAAGGCGACACCGGTGCCGGAGTCGGGGCCGAGGTTGCCGAAGACCATGGCCACCACGTTGACGGCGGTGCCGAGGTCGGCCGGGATGCGTTCCTGGCGGCGGTAGAGGATCGCCCGCTCGGCGTTCCACGACTCGAAGACCGCCCGGATGGCCAGGTCGAGCTGCTCGCGCGGCTCCTGCGGGAACTCCCGCCCGGTGTGCTCGGCAAAGATCTTCTTGTACGTCTCGACCAGCCCGCGCAGGTCGTCGGCGTCCAGGTCGAGGTCGTCGTGGGTGCCCTTGGCCCGCTTGGCCTCGTCGAGGGCGTGTTCGAACTCCTCGCCCGGTACCTCGCAGACGGTCTTGCCGAACATCTGGATCAGCCGGCGGTAGGAGTCCCAGGCGAACCGGTCGTTGCCGCCGGAGGCGGTCGGGTCCGCGCTGCCGCCGGCCTGGCGGGCGAGTCCTACGACGCTGCGGTCGTTGAGGCCGACGTTGAGGACGGTCTCCATCATGCCGGGCATCGAGAACCGGGCACCGGAGCGTACCGAGACCAGCAGTGGGTCGTCCGGGTCACCGAGACGACGCCCCATCTCCCGTTCCAGGGCTTGCAGGTGGGCCTCGATCTGGCCGGCCAGCCCGTCCGGCTCCCGCCCGGTCGCCAGGTACGCCTGGCACGCCCCGGTGGTGATGGTGAAACCGGGCGGCACCGGCAGGCCGAGATTGGTCATCTCGGCGAGATTGGCGCCCTTTCCACCGAGCAGGTCCTTGAGATCCTTGTTGCCCTCGGCGAAGTCGTAGACGTACTTGTCCGTCTCGTGCGCTGTCACCAGAAGCCTCCCACGCGCGCCGGAATTGACACTTAACGAAGGTTCAGTTCTGACCTACCCCGGGGCCGACCTCCGGCAATCCGGCCTGGTCAGCGATCGGTGGGCGAAGGTTAAGCGAACATCGGGCAGCCTGGGACCGTTCGGTGACAATAGGCACAGCCATCACGACTATCCGCGTTCGCGCCGGTTTCTGGGAACGCTTCCATGCGCACGATCACGCAATTCCGCTTCCTCCTCGTACTCTTGACGTCACCGGTTCCGCAAACCTGACCTTTGCCATATCCCTCGCGAATACACCCCGGAGCTGCCCCGTGTCGCCCACCCCGCCGCCCGGCCTCGTCCCCGCCCCAGCCCCCGAGCAGCCAGCCCCCGCCGACCTCCCGTCCCCGCCCGACCAGGCCCCCACCATGCCGGCCGCGCCGACAACGGACGGGCCCACGACGGACGGGCCCACGACGGGCTTCGTGGTCACCGGGGTCGAGCCGGCGGCGGCCGAGCTGGCGGGCAGCGCCGCCGGAGCCGCCGAACGGCTGCTCACCCGGCCGTCGGTCGGGTTGGGCGACGTGGTGCCGGCGCCCGCGTCGGTGAGGCCGCAGCCGGCCGCGAACTTCGTCCTCCCGGCCGATGCGGCGGTACGGGTGAGCGCCGACCCGGCCGCCCGGGACGTCGCCGAACGTCTCGCGGAGTTGCTGCGTCCCGCCACCGGCCTGCCGCTGCCGGTCACCGACCTGCCCACGATCCCGGGCACGCTGATGCTCACCCTGTCCGCCACCGCGCCGCGCCCGTCGGCGCCGGCGGCGCGGGAGTGGGCAGCGGAGGAGTACCGCGTCGACGTCGACGTCGACGGGGTACGCATCACCGCCGGCACCGCGACCGGCCTCTTCCACGGTGTGCAGACGCTGCGGCAACTGCTGCCGGCGGCCGTCGAGAGCCGGACCACGGTGGCCGAGCGGTGGGTGGTGCCCGGCGGCACGATCGTCGACCGCCCCCACTTCCCCTACCGGGGCGCGATGCTCGACGTGGCGCGGCACTTCTTCACCGTCGACGACGTGTGTCGGGTGATCGACCACCTGGCCCGGTACAAGCTCAACCACCTGCACCTGCACCTCACCGACGACCAGGGCTGGCGGATCGCCGTCGACTCCTGGCCCCGGCTGACCACCGTCGGCGGGCGCACCGAGGTGGGCGGCGGCCCCGGTGGCTGGTACACCGCCGCCGACTACCGACGCATCGTCGGGTACGCCGCCCGGCGGCACGTCACCGTCGTCCCCGAGGTGGACCTGCCCGGCCACACCAACGCGGCGCTGGTCGCCTACCCGGAGCTGGCGCCGGACAAGGTCGCGCCACCGCCGTACACCGGCACCGAGGTCGGCTTCAGCTACGTCGACCCCACCGACGAGCGGACGTACGACTTCGTCGCCGACGTGCTCGGCGAGGTGGCCGCGCTGACCCCCGGGCCGTGGCTGCACATCGGCGGTGACGAGGCGTACAAGGTGAAGGGGGCGGCGTACACCGGTTTCGTGGAGCGGGTGCAGCAGATCGTCGCCGGGCTCGGCCGGACCGTGGTCGGCTGGCACCAGATCGCCCCCGCCGACCACGTCGACGGCCGGGTCCTGCAGTGGTGGGGCACCGACGGCGACGACCCGACCGTCGCCGAGGCGGTACGCCGGGGCGCCCGGCTGATCCTCTCCCCCGGCAACCACGCCTACCTGGACATGAAGTACGCCCCGGACACACCGCTCGGCCACGACTGGGCGGGCCTGATCGACGTGCACCGGGCGTACCACTGGGACCCGGCGACCCACCTGACCGGCGTCCCGGCGGAGGCGGTGCTCGGCGTGGAGGCCCCGCTCTGGACCGAGTCGGTGACGTCGTTGGCCGAGATCGAGTTCCTGCTCCTCCCCCGGCTGCCCGCCCTCGCCGAGGTGGCCTGGTCCGCGCCGTCGACCCGGAGCTGGGCGGGCTTCCGGGAGCGGCTGGCCGGCCACGGCCCGCGCTGGCAGGCCGCCGGCATCACGTTCCACCCGTCCCCGGAGATCCCCTGGCCCCACCCCTCCGACAACGTCCGAATCGCCGGCAGACCCACCACCAGCCCGCCAGCCTCGACCACTTTCCGTCACATCCGGCCACGGGCAGACCAAAATCACTTAGAGTAACCGATTTTTCGGTCCCATTCCGGGTCCAGCCGGTCCCATCATCCCCAGAACCTGCCTGAGCTGCCCATTCTCCCCAACTCCCGGCGACCCCCACCAACCCCCATCCGCATCCTTTGCTCTGCCGCCACATACGCACCAGACACAAAGCGTGACCGTCGCGCCGAGGGCAGCAGAGCAAAGGATGCGGGCGGGTCTGGGGTGGGGGGTGCGAAACATGACGCTGAGTGACCGAATTGAGAGGTCGGCGACGGGGTCGTCGGATTCGGGGCACCGCTGGCGGACCAGCCCACCGGCCCGGTGACGGAGGCCACCCGTAGGTCGGAATCGTGGGCCGGCCGGGGTCGTTACAACTGGCATCCGCGATCGCACCCCCCGGCCGGCCCCGCTCGGCCGGAGGCACGGGAGCGCCGCGGAACGGACGCCCCCGGAGCACGCCGCCCCGGAACGCGAGCCACCCCTCTTCACCTGCCCCACGGCGCGACCGCGCCCATCCCGCACCCCCTGCGGACGTACGCGGGCGTGGACCCCCGAGATGCAGAGGAGCACGACATCATGCGTACCGACATCCTGCGTAAGACCGTGCTGACCGCTGCCGGCCTGACCGTCACCGCCGGTGGTATCGCCGGCCCCGCGCTGGCCGCCCAGGCCGCCGAGACGACCCGACCCGCCGCCGTCGTGCAGACCGACCGCAAGCCGGCCGGCGAGCGCGAGTTGAAGGTCGACTACGCCGCGCAGCCCAACTTCTACTACTGCGGCCCCGCCGCCACCCGGAACGCCCTGAGTGTCCAGGGCAAGAACATCGACGTCGACGCCATGGCCAAGGAGATGGGCACCACCGAGGACGGCACCGACAGCATCAACGACATCACCCCGGTGCTGAACAAGGAGATCGGCCGCAACGCGTACCGCAGCACCGAGATCCCGGTCGACAAGGTCGACGGCAAGCGCATCGCGCAGCTGCGGGCCGACATCGTCCGGGCGGTGGACGACGGCCGGGCCGTGGTCGCCAACATCGCCGGCACCGCCACCGACACCGACGGCAACACCCACGCCTTCGAGGGTGGGCACTACATCAGCGTCGTCGGCTACCGCGACGGTGGGCGGGTCGTGACGATCGCCGACTCCGCCAACCCGGACACCGCCTCCTACCGGATCGACGTCGACGAGCTGGCCCACTGGATCGCCAGCCGCGGCTACGCCTCCTGACCCGCCCCACACCGGTCATACGAAGGGCCGGCCCCCTCGGGGGTCGGTCCTTCACCGTCGGCACCGCCGACCGGCGGACCACCCCGGACAACCCGAACAGCACACCACCCCGGCCGGCGGAACACCCCGGACACCCCCAGGCGGCGGACGACCCCGGGCGGCGGACGCCCCGTCGACGACGGGCGGCGGACGGCGACCGGGTCGGTCGGTCTCAGCCGCCCGAGTCGTCCAACTCGGCGCCCTCGGGGACGGTGTCGTCGTCCCGGCTAGCCAGCCAGCCCTCGGGCAGGAAGACCTTGCCGGGAGAGTTCGTCCGGCCGCGCGGCTGACCGAGGGCGGCCACCGGGAACGGTTCGGCCGCGTCCAGCTTGCCGAGCAGGTCGTCCAGCTGGGCCAGGCTCTCGATCATGGCGAGTTCCCGGCGCAGCTCGCTGCCCACCGGGAAACCCTTCAGGTACCAGGCGACGTGCTTGCGGAAGTCGGTGCAGCCGTCCCGCTCGCCCCGCGCCGGGGTACGCGAGCCGGCGGTGAACTGTTCCACCAGCAGTTCGGCGTGCCGCCGCATGGTCACCGCCACCTCGCCGAGGGTCGGCAGCCGACGCTCCGGTCGGTCCTCGAATGCGGCCTCCAGGTCGGCGAAGAGCCACGGCCGCCCCAGGCAACCCCGGCCGACCACCACCCCGTCCACCCCGGTGTGGGCCACCATCCGCAACGCGTCGTCGGCCTCCCAGATGTCACCGTTGCCGAGCACCGGCACGTCGAGCGCCTGCTTGAGGGTGGCGATGGCGTCCCAGTCGGCGGTGCCGGAATACCGCTGCGCGGCCGTACGCCCGTGCAGGGCGACCGCCGCCACCCCGGCGTCCTGGGCGGCCAGCCCCGCCTCGACGTACGTCAGGTGATCGTCGTCGATGCCCTTGCGCATCTTGACGGTGACCGGCACCCCGGCGGGTGACGCGGCGTCCACCGCCGCCCTGACCAGCCGGGCGAAGAGCCGCCGCCGCCAGGGCAGAGCCGAGCCACCGCCCCGGCGGGTCACCTTGGGCACCGGGCAGCCGAAGTTCAGGTCGATGTGGTCGGCGAGGTCACGCTCCACCACGATCCGCACCGCAGCCGCGGTCACCTCCGGGTCGGTGCCGTAGAGCTGGAGGCTACGCGGCTGCTCCTCGGCACCGAAGGCGATCATGCGCAGGGTCTTCGGGTTCCGCTGCACCAGCGCGATCGTGGTGATCATCTCGCAGACGTAGATGCCACCGCCCTGCTCCCGGCAGAGCTGCCGGAAACCGACGTTGGTGATGCCGGCCATCGGCGCGAGCACCACCGGCGGCCACACCCGGTGGGGGCCGATGGTGAGCGGGCGCAGGACCGCAGCGGGACTGGTCACGTACCCCAGAATCCCATGCCGTCGGCGGCCCGCCCACCGCCGGTCCCCGGCCGCCGCCACGGCAGTGGGCAAACCCGCACCACGACGGCGACCGGTGTACGGCTTCAGTACGTGCCGGGTTCGGCGAGGATCAACCCGCAGACGTCCACGATGACCGAGGTGGCCGCGTTGACGTAGACGCCGAACGACAGCGGGGTGCCGTCGTGGCTGCCCAACTGCACCTCCACCAGGTTCGACAGCACCTGGTTGGGCCCCCACCAGTTCAACGAGGACGTGCCCGGCCGGGCCGTCGACGAGCTGTACGCGGTGAGGAAGCCGCCGGAGACGGTCCCGGCCACGGTGACGTTGACATACGCGGCGGTGGCCTTGCCGGCCAGCGCCGGCGGCACGTTCTTCACCGTCACGTGGATGATCTTGCCGGCGCCGAGCTTGCCGGCGAGCACGTTCCCCGCGCCGGCCACCACGTTGCCGCCGTAGGTGCCCATCGCACGGGTGTCCAGGATGCGCGTCGGCGCGACCGCCAGCGTCCGGTTCGCCCAGCGGGAGGTGTTGACGTACCGCTTCGTCGCGTCCCTGCCCCCGATGACCAGGTCACCCGACTCGTTGATCGCCAGCGAACCGGTAGGCAGCTCCGCCGGGATCGCCGCGTCCGCAGTGGGCGCGAGGATCAGTGGCGGACGCCCGTCGGCGTGGGTGAGGGTCAGCGTCGGGGCGGCCGACGAGCCCCCGGTCAGCAGCGTCCCGGTCGTACCGGCGTCGTTGGTCAACCCGGCGCGGACCGGGTCGCCGGCAGCCGCCTCGGCCGGCGTGGCGACGACGGCCGCGACCGGGACACCCGCACCGACGGCGAGGCCGCCCTTCACCAGCCGCCGACGGGTGGTCGAGGAGCTCTGGTCGCTGGTCATGCTGCTGTCCTCCTCGTGGTCACGCACCGGTCCGCACCTCGCGGTCACCGCGCTCGGCGGCTTCCCTGATCACCCGGGCCCGGACTCCGCCGGCACCGACGCGACCGCCCTGGGCGGCCTTCGCGTTGATCACCGCCGACTCCGGGTGGAACACCAGCAGGCCGGTGACGTCGAGGATCACCGCCGCCGCGCCAGCGGCCACCCAGACGGCCACCACGTCGGGGTAGTAGTCCCCACCGGCGGTCTCGTAGCCGCCGAGCTGGGAGATGACGCCGTTGGAGAGCAGCTGGCCGGCGTCCCACCAGTTGATCGTGGAGGCGGTGGGCAGTTCACCCCGACCCCACACGGTGGCGAACCCGCCCCGCGCGGTGTTGGCCACGGTGACGTTGCCCATCAGGCCGTCGCCGTAGTCGACGATGTCGCGCAGGTGCACGACCAGCAGGGTGTCGGCAAGTACCCGGCCCTGCGGATCGACCCGGCCGGCCCCCTCCAGGAGCCGGGCGCGACCGGTCGCGCTGCGGCTGTCGAGCACCCGGGTCGGCGGGATCGGCACCAGCATGGTGGCGTTCGCCGTGGTCAGCGTCTCGTGCTGCACCACCGCGCTGTCGACCACCCGCTGCACGCCCAGGCCGTCGGCGGTGGAGACCAGCCCGCCGCCCCACCCGAAGCTGGACGGCCGGCGGGTCAGCCGGAGGGTCGCACCGGTGCTGTTCTCCAGGGCGAGCGTTGCGGCCCCGCCGTCGGCGGCGCTGGTCACGACGGTGTGCAGGCCGCCGGTGGTGGTCCCGCCGAGGACGACCGGGTCTCCGGTCGCAGCGGCGGCGGGCGCAGCGGCGGGCGCGGCGGCGGGCGCGGCGTTGGCTGTGGTGGCGGCGGCGGGCGCGGCGTTGGCTGTGGTGGCGGCGACCGCCGCGCCGCCGGTGACGGCGGCCCGCCGCAGCAGGGCCCGCCGGGAGGCGGCCGGGTCAGGTTCGGACGACGTCATTCTTCGTTCCCCCGTCGGCTGGTCGGATGGCGGCGTTCGGGGCGCGGTGCGCGCCTGCGGCCGCCGAGGCACGGTTGACGAGCACCTGGCTCGGGTGACCGACCAGCAGGCTGGTCAGGTCGAGGATCACGTGGGTCGGCGAACTGGTGGCCTGGAGCGTCAACACGCTGCGGTACGCCCCAACGGCACCGAGCTCGGTGAAGAGGAAGTTCGACAGGACCTGGCCGCTGGTCCACCAGTTCACCGTGGACGTGACCGGCCTGGGGCCGCTGCCCCACACGGTCAGCACGCCGCCACCTGTCATCCCGGTCACGGTCACGTTGCCCTTGAGGGCATAACCGTCCCGGACGTAGCCGTCCAGACTGAGCACGACCGGCTTGCCGGGGACCAGCCGGCCGGTGGCGTCCAGGTCGCCCGCGCCGGAGACGATGGCCCGGCGCAGGTTCGGATCCCGGGTGTCGAGCACCCGGGTCGGCGCGACCGCCACCGAGGTGGTCGCCCACTCCGAGGTCCAGGCCCAGCCGGCGGTTGCCTGGTCGGCGTCGTCCCCCCCGGCCTTGACGAACAGGTCGCCCTGGTCGTCGACGGCCAGCGTGCCGAGCGCGGCGTCCAGCACCTGCGGATAGATGCTCTCGCCGGGCACCAGCCGCAGCGGCGCACCCCCGGTGTTCCTCAGTAGCAGCGTGCCGTAGCCGCTGGTGGCGTTCACCGTGGTGGTGGCCGGGCCGGCGTCGTTGGTCGTACCCATGGTGAGGTTGCCGCCCGGGGCGGCCTGCGCGGTGCCGGGCAGGCCGACCGTGGCGGCGACACCCGCGCCGGCCGTGCCGGCGACGACCGTGGCGGCCCGGCGCAGCAGACGACGACGATCCGGGTCGTGGTCGTGGTCAGGCTGCGACGCACGCGTCATTTCACACCCCCGTGTAGAGATTCAGCACCGCTGATGCTGACACGGCCCACCGACCCATTCAAGGACTGAACGGACACAGCTACCGACCGATGCCCGGCCCGGGACCCGGCCCCGCCCGGCAACGCGACCCACCCGGCCTCGGCCCGGCAACGTGCCGGCCCCGCCCCGGACAGCGGGGCGGGGCCGGCACGACGGCGGTCGGGGTCAGCAGCCGGGCAGCCGCTCGATCAGGTAGCGCTCGACCTGGTCCAGGGCGACCCGCTCCTGGGCCATGGTGTCCCGGTTCCGCACGGTCACCGCTTCGTCATCGAGGGTGTCGAAGTCGACGGTGACGCAGAACGGGGTGCCGATCTCGTCCTGCCGGCGGTAGCGGCGGCCGATCGCCTGCGAGTCGTCGAACTCGACCACCCAGCGCTTGCGGAGCTGGGCGGCGAGCCCCTTGGCCTTGGGCGAGAGCGCCTCGTTGCGCGACAGCGGCAGCACCGCCACCTTGACCGGGGCCAGCCGGGGGTCGAAGCGCATCACGGTGCGCTTGTCGACGCCGCCCTTGGTGTTCGGGGCCTCGTCCTCGTCGTACGCCTCCAGCAGGAACGCCAGCACCGCGCGGGTGAGGCCGGCGGCCGGCTCGATGACGTACGGCACCCAGCGCTCGTTGCGGGTCTGGTCGAAGTACGATAGGTCCACGCCGGAGTGCTTGCTGTGCGTGGACAGGTCGAAGTCGGTGCGGTTGGCCACACCCTCCAGCTCGGCGAACTCCGTGCCGCCGAAGCGGAACCGGTACTCGATGTCGACGGTGCGCTTCGAGTAGTGCGAGAGCTTCTCCTTGGGGTGCTCGTAGAAGCGCAGGTTCTCCTCGGACAGGCCCAGGTCGAGGTACCAGTTCCAGCGCTCCTGAAGCCAGTACTCGTGCCACTGCTCGTCGGAGCCGGGCTCGACGAAGAACTCCATCTCCATCTGCTCGAACTCCCGGGTCCGAAAGATGAAGTTGCCCGGGGTGATCTCGTTGCGGAACGACTTGCCTGTCTGCGCGATGCCGAACGGCGGCTTCTTGCGGGCGGCGGTCGCCACGTTGTTGTAGTTGACGAAGATGCCCTGGGCGGTCTCCGGGCGCAGGTAGTGCAGGCCCTCCTCGCTCTCCACCGGCCCGAGGTAGGTCTTCATCAGGCCGTTGAACATCTTGGGCTCGGTGAAGGTGCCCTTGTTGCCGCAGTTGGGGCAGTTCAGCTCCTGCAACGAGGTCAGCGGCTTGCCGTGCTTCTCGGCGTACGCCTCCTCCAGGTGGTCGGCGCGGAACCGCTTGTGGCACGACTGGCACTCGGTGAGCGGGTCGACGAACTCGGCGAGGTGGCCGCTGGCCTCCCAGACCTTGCGGGCGAGGATGACCGCCGAGTCGAGGCCGACGACGTCGTCGCGCTGCTGGACCATCGCCTTCCACCACTGCCGGCGGACGTTCTCCTTCAGCTCCACACCGAGCGGACCGTAGTCCCACGCCGAGCGGGTGCCTCCGTAGATCTCACTGGAGGGGAAGACGAAGCCTCGGCGCTTGGCGAGGCTGACGACGGCGTCGATACGGTCGGCTGGCATGTTTCCTCCTACGCCGGCTGGCGGTCGGCGTGGCCATGAGGTGGGTGGGACCGGACGGTCCGGGACAACGGTACGACCAGCAGCGCCCCGGGCCCAGCAGAATACCGGTGCCGGCTCAGCTGACCCCGCACACCTCCATGCCGCCGGTCTGCTGGTCGGCGGCGAGGGTGACCTGCTGGGTGCCCCGCCCACCACCGTTGAAGGTGACGTCGACCGGCACGGTCAGGGTCTGCGGGTCGACGTCACCGACCCGGTAACTGGCCACGGCCGGCTCCTCGGCGATCCGGCGGGTGAACTCGCCCCGGGACTCCCGCCGACGCGCGTCGTCGCAGAGCTTCTCGTACGCCTTGCCGTACTGCTTGTCGACCAGGGCGCGGTAGTAGTCGTCGGTGACCGCCTGACCCTGCTCCTCGATGGCCTGCACGTTGCTGACCACCAGCCCGACGGCTGCCGCGCCGCCGCCTCCGCAGCAGATCAACAGGGCGAGCGCCCCGACGCCGAGGCCCAGCCAGAGCCGCTTGCGGCTGCCCTCGGTGGGTGGGGCGGCGAACGGCGGGGCCACCCCGGGACCCTGGGGTGGGGCGGGCACCCCCGGGTCACCCGGGGCGGTGGGCACCCCCGGGGCACCCGGCGGGGCGGGCACGCCCGGGTCACCCGGGGCGGCCGACGGCGGGGTGCCGTCCGGGCCGGGTGTCGCGGGGTACGGCGGTGGGGCTGCCGGGCCGGGAGCGGTCATAGGAGCAGGGTAGTGCCCCCGGGCTCAACGCTGCGGACGCGCGGCCCGATCAGGCTCGACGCTGCGGCACGCGGCCCGACCGGGCTCAGCGGTGCGGACTCGCGGCCCGGTCGCTGTCGACCACCACCACCTCGCCGTCGGGGGCGGCGCCGGCCAGCGTCTCGTACGCCGAGGGTTCGTCGACCGACTCGGCGAGCAACGGCACGGCGGTGATCTTGACGTCGAACCCGCCCAGCGCCCGCCGGTACGTCCCGACCGACTCCCACTCGGTGAGCAGGCACCAGTGCCGGGGGTCGTCGAGGGCGCGCAGGAGTTCACCGCGCAGGTAGCCGGGGCGGGCGGCGAGCGCGGCCAGCGCGGCGTGCGCCCGGGCGGTGAAGTCGTCCGACGCCTCGACGGCGACCACGAACCGGTTGGTGACCAGCACCGGGTTCCTCCTCGTAGAGTCTGTGGGATGCAGCCTACGCAGCGCCCTCTGCTGGCCCGGTTGGCCCGGGCGAACCCGACGTCGGTGTTCCTCGCCACCCTGGCGCTGGTGCTGGTGGCGCTCTTCGCGCCCGGCCCGGTCGGTGGGCTGCTGCTGTTGGCGCTGGCCGCCGGGCTGGCCTATCTGCTGGCCACCACCTGGCCGGTGCAGGCGCCACAGACCCGGCTGTTGCGGTTGGTGATGTTGACGCTGCTGGCCACGGTGGCCCTGGTCAAGCTCTTCTGACATGCACTCATGCGTTTTTGACAATCATTCTCGTTTTCACGGACAGTTGCCGACATGACCGCCCGCACCCTGCCCCGCGCCCTGACCGCCGTCGCCACCGCCCTGCTCGTCCTGACCGGTGGCACCGCCTGCTCGACCGACGGGGCCGGGGCCGACCCGGACCGGGTGGACGTGGTCGCCGCCTTCTATCCCCTCCAGTTCGTCGCCGAGCGGGTCGGCGGGGACGCGGTCACCGTCACCAACCTCGCCAAGCCGGGTGCGGAGCCGCACGACCTGGAACTCAACCCCCGGCAGGTCGGCCAGGTCAGCCAGGCCGAACTGGTCTTCTATCTCAAGGGTTTCCAGCCGGCGGTGGACGAGGCCGTCGCGCAGAACGCCGCCGACCGGGCCTTCGACGTGACAACCGTCGTACCGCTGCGGGACGCGACAGCCGACGGGCACGACCACGAGGGTGAGGACGGTCACGCCGAGGAGAGCGGCGGCAAGGACCCGCACCTCTGGCTGGACCCGACCCGGCTGGCCACCGTCGCCGACCAGCTGGCCGAGCGGCTCGGCGCCGTCGACCCGGACCGGGCAGCCGACTACACGACCAGGGCCCGGACGCTGCGCGGCGAGCTGGAGAAGCTCGACACCGAGTACGCCGCCGGCCTGAAGACCTGCCAACGCCGGGAGATCGTGGTCAGCCACGCCGCCTTCGGCTACCTCGCCGAGCGCTACCAGCTGGAGCAGATCGGCCTCACCGGGCTCACCCCCGACACCGAGCCCGCCCCGCAGCGGCTGGCCGAGGTCGCCCGCGAGGCCCGCGAGCACCGCGCCACCACGATCTTCTTCGAGACGCTGGTCAGCCCGAAGGTCGCCGAGACCATCGCCGCCGAGGTCGGCGCGAAGACCGCGGTGCTCGACCCGATCGAAGGGCTCTCCGTCGACGGGGGTGGGGACTACCTTTCGGTGATGCGCACCAACCTGACCACGCTCCGTACCGCCCTGGGGTGCTCGTGACCACACCCGTGATCCAGGTCGGGCACGCCTCGGTCGGCTACGACGGCCGCCCGGTGCTGCGGGACGTCTCGTTGACCGTCACCGCCGGCGAGGTGGTGGCGGTGCTCGGCGCCAACGGCTCCGGCAAGTCCACCCTGATCCGGGCCGTGCTCGGGCTGGTCCCACTCGGCACCGGCTCGGTCGAGCTGTTCGGCGTACCGCAGCGCCGGTTCCGGCAGTGGCACCGGATCGGCTACGTCCCGCAGCGGCTCGGGGCCGGCAGCGGTGTGCCGGCCACCGTCCGTGAGGTGGTGGCCTCCGGGCGGCTGGCCCGCCGGGGTGTGCTGCGCCCACCGGGCCGGGCCGACCGGGCCGCGGTGGACGCGGCGCTGCGCGCGGTGGGGCTCGCCGACCGGGCCCGGGACCCGGTGGCCACCCTCTCCGGCGGCCAGCAGCAGCGCACCCTGATCGCCCGCGCCCTGGCCGGTGAGCCGGAGCTGCTGGTGCTCGACGAGCCGACCGCCGGGGTCGACGCGGCCAGCCAGGAGGCGTTCGCCGGGGCGTTGCACGACTTCGTCGGCACCGGCGGCACCGTGCTGCTGGTCGCCCACGAGCTGGGGCCGCTGCGTCCGCTGATCAGCCGGGCCGTGGTGGTGCACCAGGGCGGCGTCTGCCATGACGGCGCGGTGCCGGAACCGGCCGGGCACCACGCCGAGCCCGACCACGACCACGTGCACCCGCACGGTCCCGAGGAGCCCGCCGGGCTGTGGAGCAGCTGAACGATGGACCTCTTCCAGTACGACTTCATGCAGCGGGCGCTGGTCGGCGCCCTGGTGATCGGGCTGACCGCCCCGGCCCTCGGGATCTACCTGGTGCAGCGGCGGCTGGCCCTGATCGGTGACGGCATCGGCCACGTCGCGCTCACCGGCGTCGGGGCGGGCCTGCTGCTCAACCGGTCGCCGGTGCTGGTGGCGGTGGTCGCGGCGATCCTCGGCGCGGTCACCATCGAGCTGGTCCGGGCCCGGGGCCGTACCTCCGGTGACCTGGCGCTGGCGCTGCTGTTCTACGGCGGCATCGCCGGTGGCGTGATGCTGGTCGGCCTCTCCGACGCCAGCAGCGCCAACCTCAACGCCTACCTGTTCGGCTCGCTCACCACCACCTCCCCCGCCGACCTGACCACCATCGCGGTGCTCGGCGCGAGCATCGCGGTGCTCATGCTGGCGCTGCGCCCGGCGCTGTTCGCGGTCTGCCACGACGAGGAGTACGCCCGGGTGGCCGGGCTGCCCGTGCGGGCACTGAACCTGCTGCTGGCGGTCGCCACCGCGGTCACCGTCACCATCGCCATGCGGGCCGTCGGGGTGTTGCTGATCAGCGCGCTGATGGTGGTGCCGGTGGCCACCGCGCAGCAGGTCACCCGGGGCTTCCGCAGCACCATGACGGCGGCCATGGCGCTCGGCCTGTTCGCCGCCGGGGCGGGGATCTGGGTGGCGGCCACCGCCGACACCGCCCCCGGCGCGTCGGTGGTGCTGCTGGCGATCGCGTCGTTCCTGGTGGTGGCGTTGGCCGCCGCCGGCTGGCGGGTGCTGCGCCGCCGGGCCACCCCGGCCGCCGTCACCGCCCCGGAACCGCACGAGGTGGTGCTGCGGTGACGCCGACCGACGAACCGTCACTGGTATTGGTTACCGTTACGGGGTGACCGGCACCCAGGGCTACGACGCGTTCGAGGGCGCGGGCGAGCTGCTGCGGGCGCTGTCCGCCCCGATCCGGCTGGCCATCGTCAGCGAGCTGGCCCAGGGTGAGCGGTGTGTGCACGAGCTGGTCGAGCAGCTCGGCGCCCCGCAGCCGCTGGTCTCCCAGCACCTGCGGGTGCTCCGCGGCGCGGGGGTGGTGCGGGGTTCCCGGCGCGGCCGGGAGATCGCGTACGCCTTGGTCGACGAGCACGTCGCGCACATCGTGGCCGACGCGGTCAGCCATGCCGGGGAGGGGCCGTCGTCCCCCGGTGAGCCGGCGACCGGGCGCGCGGGGGGTGCCGGGCGGCCCGCGTCGTGGCACGCTGTCGGCCGTGAAGATCTACGCTGACCGTTTTCCGGTCGCCCTCCGCCAGTTCCTCACCGATCTCCTCGTCGTCGTCTGGGTCTACGCGGCGATCCGCTTCGCGATGTGGCTGTACGACCTGGTGGAGAAGCTCGCCGTACCGGGACGGAAGCTGGAGGGGGCCGGCGGCGGCCTCGCCGACAACCTGGCCGAGGCCGGCGGCAAGGTGGGCCGGGTGCCGCTGGTCGGCGACGAGCTGACCGGCCCGTTCACCAAGGCCGCCGACGCCGCCCGGGCGGTGGCCGAGGCCGGCCGCGACCAGCAGGACCTGGTCGGTCAGCTGGCGTGGGCGTTGAGCATCGCGGTGCTGGTCTTCCCGCTCGGGCTGGTGCTGTTCGGCTGGCTGCCGCTGCGGCTGCGCTGGATGCGTCGGGCCGCGTCGGCGAAGGCCCTCGCCGCCGGGCCGGCCGGCCGGGACCTGCTGGCCCTGCGCGCGCTGACCAGTCAGCCGCTGCGCCGGCTGACCCGGATCGACCCGGACGTGGCGCAGGCGTGGCGGCGGGGCGACGACGCCACCGTCGACGCGCTCGCCGCCCTGGAGCTGCGCCGACTCGGCCTGCGCGGCGGTCGCTAGGCACCGTCACCTGTTGTGTCCCCCCGGCCCGCAGGCTTAGATGATGGTGAATGTCTTAAGTCTGCAAGCCGTCGTCGTGCGTCGGCACGGACGGCCCGGAGAGGGAGCGTCCCCCATGCCCGTGTCCCGCAGTCGGTCGATCCTCGCGGCGGGAGCCGCCGGGGTGGTGGCGGTGCTGGCCGCCACACTCATCGGCCTGCCCCCGGCCAGCGCCGCCACCGGTGACGGCTCCCCCACCGACGCGAACATCGCCTTCGTCGGCCGCTGGGACCGCAGCAACAGCAGCGCGTACGTGCCGAACTGGGCGGGCGCCTACCTCAGGACCGGGTTCACCGGCACCACGGTCAAGCTGCGGCAGCGCCGCACCATCGACCTCTACTACAGCATCGACGGGGCCGACTTCCGCTACCTGACCAACGTCAGCGGCACGGTCAACCTCACCCCGACCCCGCTGCGCGCCGGCAACCACACGCTGGTGGTGTCGTACCGGGTGGTCGCCGGCTCGTACACCGGGGACGCGGTGTTCCAGGGGTTGACCCTCGACTCGGGGGCGCGGACCCTGCCGGCGGCGGTGCGGCCCCAGCTGATCGAGTTCGTCGGCGACTCCATCACCCTCGGCACCACCTCGTCGCGCACGGCGCTGACCGCGTACGGGTGGCTGACCGGGGAGCAGCTCGGCACCGAGCACACCCAACTCGGCTACGGCGGAGGCTGCCTGGTCGCCACCGCCGACGGCTGCGTCAGCGTCGCCAGCCAGTTCCTCCGCACCGGATACTCGGCCACCAGCCCCGCCTGGGACTTCAGCCGCTACCGGGCGGACGCCGTGGTGATCAACCTGGGCACCAACGACCGCAGCCACGGGGTGAGCGGCGCGGACTTCCAGAACCAGTACGCCACGTTCATCCGTACCGTGCGGGGGAAGTACCCGCGCGCGGCGATCTTCGCGCTGCGCACCTTCAGCGGCCGGTACGCCGCGGAGACCGCCGCCGCCGTCAACACGGTCACCGGGGGCGGCGACCGCAACGTGTTCTACGTGGACACCACCGGCTGGCTGCCGGCCGACGGGCTGAGCGACTCGGTGCACCCCAACGACGCCGGGCACCGGGCGATCACGGCCCGGCTCGCCCCGATCGTCGCGGCGAAGCTGACCACCACCCCGACGCCGACCCCCACCACCGCACCGCCCACCACGCCCCCGCCCACCACCGCACCGCCCACCACGCCCCCGCCCACCACCGCACCGCCCACCACGCCCCCGCCCACCACCGCACCGCCCACCACGCCCCCGCCCAC